>JABDIW010000054.1 GCA_013003515.1 Acidimicrobiia bacterium | reverse complement strand
GGCCAGGGCATACTCCAGGCCGCCGCCCAGGCAGGCACCGTGGATGGCAGCCACTACCGGCTTGCCTCGCTGCTGGTGAAGCGCTTCCAGGCGCCCGAATCCTTCCTGCCCGGCTTGCATCGCGGCCTCGGCTTCGGCCGGGTCTTGCAGCGTGGCGAACCAGCGAATGTCTGCCCCCGCCAGGAAGTTGTCGGGCTTGGCCGATCCGATCACGACGGCTCGAATCGAGTCGTCCTGTTCGAGGCGATCGAGAATGACCGCCAGGTCGGCTCCCGTCTCCGGGGAGAGGGTGTTCATGTCTTCGCCGGCGCGATCCATGAGCACGGTGGCGATGCCGTCGCCGTCAACGTCAAAGGTGAAATGTGTGAGATCCATACCCGGAGTCTGCTCAGCGAACTTCCAAATCCCCAATCGAGATCGCTACGTTCATCCCGTGTTTGCGTTCGGCACTGACCAGTCCGCCCCTCGACCAGCGACGGTGGTTGCTATTTCGGCTGGATTGCTCCTCTTCAGCTTCTGGGGTCTTCCCCCTGCCTGGTACGTCCCGGTCAATCTGGTGGCTGCGGTCGGATTGCTGTGGCTGGCCCAAAGGATCCACCTGACGCCCAGCGAGCTGGGTCTGGGCCGTGAACAAGCGCCCGCCGGCATGAAGTGGGGGATCGCCGGTGGGTTCGTGGTTGCCGTTGTTCTCGCTCTCGGGGTGGCGATTCCTGCTACCCGGCCATTGTTCGACGATGCCCGGGCCGCCGGCATCGGGCCCGGGCTTCTCGCCTACCGGGCCTTGATCCGGATTCCGCTCGGCACCGTGCTTCTGGAGGAGGTTGCCTTTCGCTCGGTGCTGTTGGCGGCTTGGCGGCGGGTGGCGTCGTTGCCGGTGGCCGTGATCGGATCGAGCGTCGTGTTCGGGCTCTGGCACATTCGTCCGGCAATCGATCTGCTGATCGAGAATGACGTGGCCGCCGACGGCCCCGTTCGTCTGCTCGTCGTGGGTGGTGCCGTGGCCGGCACCGCCCTCGCCGGCGTCGCGTTCTGCTGGCTCCGGGTCAGGAGCGACAGCTTGCTGGCGCCCGCCCTGGCCCACCTGGCAGCGAACTCGCTGGCAACAGTATTCGCTTACCTGGTGTGAGCTTGTAAAGGAATCGGCGGTCTTGTCGATGGAATAGGCCAGTTTCCTACTGTGAGGTTCCTGTGAGTGCACCGATTCCCCCCAATGAAGCCGAGCGGCTGGCCGAACTCGACTCCTTCCGAATCCTCGACACGCCGGCTGAGCAAGTGTTTGATGACATCACGTTTCTGGCGTCGCAGATCTATGAGACGCCGATCGCGCTGATGAGCCTGGTGGATCGCGATCGACAGTGGTTCAAGTCCTCGGTTGGTCTCGATGTTCCCGAGACCCATCGCGATCTCGCGTTTTGTGCCCGTGCCATCTGGGATCCCACCGAGGTCATGGTGGTCGAAGATGCGGCCTACGATCCGCGATTCTCCAACAGCCCGCTGGTGGTCGACGATCCCGCCATCCGTTTCTACGCCGGAGCCCCGTTGCAGACATCGAATGGAAATGCTCTCGGGACGTTGTGCGTGATCGATCGGGTGCCACGCCGGCTTACGGACGGACAAGAACTGGCGCTGCAGGCCCTCGCCCGCCTGGTGACCAATGAGCTCGAGATGCGACGGGCGGTCCTCGACCTCAACGATCGGCTCGACGCAGTTCCCGGCCGCGAGGCCGCCTAGGCCCCAGCGCCGGAGGCCCTCACGGATTGCGGACGGCAGACGGCCGGGGACCTGTGAGCAGGTCTTGACGGCGGCGCTTTCTCCCCATGGGGTTGATCTGCGGTGCTGACAAGCGACACCCGAATATGTTCGCCTTCCATGGCTGGCAGCACGAGCCGCCCATCTCGGCACATGTGAAGCGGATTGTGGGCCGGTGCAGCTACCTCATCCCACCCAGCCGGTTTTGTGCGGATAACGAAGGCACATTCCAGGGCTCTTGACCCTTGCCTTGTTGGTGTTGGGGAGGAATGCTCAACGTGGCGAAAGGATGAGTGATGTCCACTCCGACTATCACCACGACACCATCCGAGCAGGCAACTCGGCCCACCCGGCGTCGCTCGACTAGATGGCGCCTGATGTGGATTGCGCTGGTAGTCGTCGCCGCGGTAGCTGCCGTTGTCCTGTTTGTTTCTTCGGGTTTGGAGGACCAACCCCCGCTGAGTAATGGGGACTTCGAGACGGGTGGTCTCAGCGGATGGTCGACCGAGTCTTGGGGAAGAACCGGTGATTGGTTGGTCTATGAGGACGGCAAAAATCCGCCGAATCCATCCTTGAGCGACGTCGATTCACCGTTCGACGTGCCCGATCCGCCACAGGGCCAATACGCAGCTGTGACTGATATGGAGTACTCGGGAGTGCGCTTCCTGTACCGAGACATCGAAGTGACCGGTCCCTGGACGTTGCATGCCATCGTGTTCTACGAGCACGGGATCGAGACGATTTACGATCCGCTGTGCTTCGGCAATTTCAATGGAGATGCCTGGTTTGCGAATGTTCGGACTCAGCAATTCAGGATCGACCTGGTAGATCCTCAAGCACCGATCTACAGCTTGGAGGCTGATGACATCCTGGCGACGGTGTTTCGGACGCAATCAGGTGATCCGCCCTCCCTGGAACCAACGCCGGTGACCTTTGATCTGTCCCCGTGGGAGGGTCAAACGGTCCGTCTGCGCGCTACTCAGGTCGACAACGCAGACGCTTTCCGGGCAGGGATTGATGACGTCCGACTCGAGTGGGCCGACTAGAACACGCGCCCATCTCGGCACATATAGAGCGGAGTAACCGGGGCGCGCTGGGCCGCGTACCCGCTCGATATTGCCTGCGGTTCCCGGACGCCCGCGGGTGGGTCGGTTGGGTTCGCCTTGGTGTCGTTATGCGCCCCCTGGGAGCGGCCTCGCCAATGGCCTTCCCGACAACGGGACAGGTAGCGCAGATTGCCGGATACCGGACGCCGGTGGGTGCGCGATATCGCGCACGGGCGTGAGTGATCTGGGCGCGGAATCGCTCGCTGCGGTCGGTCCACGCAGGTCGAGCTTCGAGTCCTGCCGGGCCCACTATGGATTCTCGAAACCCCGCACCTTGCTCCCAATCCGCACAAATCATCCGGACGCTCAAATCGCTTCTTGTGGATTGGCGCCTTATGTCACTGGTTTGGCGCAGCATGCCAATAACCCGACGTCGAAACGGCGGTACATTGCGCCGATTAGGGAATTCGCACCCTGGAGGCATTGATGAGCCGGAAGAACGTGTTGTGGGTGGACGAAGCGACGCTCGCAAAGGACCTGAGAAGCAGGGTCTACATCGTGACCGGCGCCAACTCGGGTGTCGGTCTCGAGACGACACGACAGCTGGTCAAGCAAGGCGGCCATGTCGTGATGGCGTGCAGGAGGCCGGACGCCGGCGAAGAGGCTGCCAAGAGCTTCGCCGGTCTCGACGGCAGCTACGAGGTCATGCGCCTCGACCTTGCCGACCTGCAGTCGGTACGTGATTTCGCCGCCGAGTTCCTGCGCAACTACGACCGGCTCGATGGTCTGGTGTGCAACGCCGGCCTCGCCAACTTGACCAATGAGCTCGAGCGCACGAAGGATGGCTTCGAGCTGACGTTCGGCGTCAGCTACTTCGGCCATTTCCTGCTCACCGAGCTGCTGCTCGACCTACTGAAGGCGAGCGCGCCGTCGAGAATCGTCCTCCTCTCCTCCGTCGCCCATGCCGGCAGCCCTCGCAACCGACCCCGGGTGCATCTCGACGACCTCAAATACGAGACACGAGAAGTGAAGAACCTGGCCATATACAACGAGGCCAAGGTCGCCAACATCCTCTATGCCATGGAACTCGCCGATCGGCTGGAAGGCACGGGCGTCACCGCTTACTCGGTCCACCCGGGTTGGGCGCGCTCGAACTTCGATAAGGGCGGCAGTCTCGGCGTAAGGGTGATGCTGACACTCATGAAGCTAACGGTGTACCCGTTCGTCACCGACAGCAACGAGGAATCGGCGCAGACGACGCTGCACTGCTTGCTTTCGGATGATGCACCGAGTCACTCCGGGGAATACTTCAGCCAGCACAGCGTGCTCTACCGCGATAAGGAATGCCGTAGGGGCGGCTGGCCGATGGAGTCGCCAAACCCGAATGCCAGAGACATGGAGACCGCCAGGAAGTTGGTCGAGGCAAGCTACGGGCTTGTCGGGCTGGAGCGGGAGTAACGGCCATGCCCGAGCAACCCTGGCGCCAAGTGCCGGCAGATTGGCGCTCTTCGCCAGTGCGGTGGCGGACATTGTCGGGTACGATCCCGACGTATGAACCGCTGAGGGTGGGCTGGTGAAGGAACAGGGTGAGTACGTCGTCAATCCTGGCTGGGGACTGCTACTGGCCGACGCCGGCATAAGCTGGGCCAACGTACTGCGCCGCGCCGGTCTACCCCGTGACCTGCTCAAGAGCGGTCAGCGGACCATCAGTGTCGAGCATTTCTTCGCGCTGTGGGAGGCGATCGAGGCGGAGAGCGAAGATCCTCTACTGCCCCTTGCCATTGGCCAGGCCATCTCGATGGAGTCCTTCGATGTTCCCCTGTTCGCCGCCACGTGCAGCCCGAACCTGAACGTTGCGGCCCACCGCCTTGCTCAGCACAAGAAGCTGATCGGGCCGATGAAGCTCCTGGTGACTGTATCGGAGACCGAAACGGTTCTTGAGCTCGTTTGGCCTCCCGGAACCACACCTCCCCGGTCGCTGTCAATGGCCGACCTCGTCTTCTGGGTTGCGCTCACCCGGCTAACGACCCGTTCACCCATTCGCCCCATCCGGGTCACCTCCCCGAATCCCCCGGAGGACGCCGCGGCATATCAGGAGTACTTCGGCGTGCGGGTCCAGAAAAGCGCCGGGTACACCGTCGCGTTCTCGGCGCTGGATGCAACGCGACCCTTCCTGACCGCCAACGACCAGATGTGGGAGTTCTTCGAGCCGGAACTACGCCGCCGACTCTCGGAGCTCGAGGCTGGGACAACGGTTGCCGAGCGCGTCCGGGCGTCTCTCCTCGAGCTACTACCGGCAGGGAACGGTTCGATGGAAGGTGTCGCCGCCGACTTGGTGATGAGCAGCCGGACGCTGCAACGGCGGCTCAAGGGAGAGGGGACCACGTTCCAGGCGATCCTGGATTCCACTCGGGAGTCGCTGGCCCGCCACTACCTCTCCGAGTCGGAGCTATCGGCCGGCGAGATCTCGTTCCTGCTTGGTTACGAGGACACGCGTTCGTTCTATCGTGCGTTTCGGGCCTGGACCGGGCAGACCCCCCAGCTGGTGCGAGCCGCTACCGGCTGATCCGGCCCGTCGTCGCGATGATGGCGGCGTTTGTCGGTGAATTGGCGCATTTCGTCGCCCAAGAATCGGTGGCGTCGATGTAGCTTGCTCTCCTAGACAAAGGCCGCGGGCCAAACGACTCGGCTCGTGTCCCGCCAGCCCTTGTGGTTCGACCACGGAGGTCCTTCACATGTCCCAGACCGTTCTGATCACCGGCGCTAGCTCGGGTATTGGTGTTGCCGCGGCGAAGTTGTTCGCCGACCGAGGGTGGAACGTTGTTGCCACCATGCGCAACCCAGACGACGGTGCCGATCTCGCCGCTCGCGACAATGTGCTGGTCACCCGGCTCGACCTGCTCGATAGCGGCAGCATCGAGACGGCGATCGCTGCTGGTCTCGAGCGCTTCGGCACCATCGACGTCCTGCTGAACAATGCGGGATACGGCGCCTACGGACCGCTCGAGGCCACCCCGATGTCGGTGCTCCGGCGCCAGTTCGATGTGAATCTTTTTGGTCTTGTGGAGACGATCCAGGCCGTTCTGCCCACTATGCGGGCGCAACGCTCCGGGGTCATCGTGAACGTCTCGTCGGTCGGAGGTCGCATGACCTACCCGCTCGGCACGCTCTACCACGGGTCGAAGTGGGCTGTTGAGGGTCTCTCGGAGGCGTTGCATTATGAGCTGGCGACGCTCGGCATCCGGGTGAAGATCGTCGAGCCGGGTGGGGTCAACACCGACTTCGGGGGCCGGTCTTTCGTCTTCACCCACGATCCGGAGCTCGCCGACTATCAGCCATTGGTCGACATGGCGGCTGCCGCAATGGAGGAGGGATCGCCGAGCGGGAACCAGGAACCGGAGGAAGTCGCGGAGGTGATCTTCGCTGCGGCCACCGATGGCACGATGCAGCTGCGGTACATCTCCGGTGAGGGGGCCGAGGCCCTCCTGGCCAACCGCTACTCAGCCGCGCAGGACGAGCAGTTCGTTGCGGGGTTCCGCGCCTCGTTCGGGCTCTAGGCGGCAGATCGGGAGGCCAGTTGTGACGAGCAGACAGGAATCCCGCGAACGGGTTCGTTCCGGCATGCGGACGTGGTTCCTCACGCCGCCCCGCCGGCACGGGGAGGTCGTATACACCCGGGAGGTCAGCTTCCTCGAACTGTTCTACGACCTCGTCTATGTGGTTCTGATCGCCCAGGTGTCGCACCACCTCGCCACGCATGTCGGCTGGCGCGGGGTGTGGGAGTTCGTCGTCGTGTTTGGCTTGATCTGGCTGGCGTGGTTCAACGGAACAGGGTGGCATGAACTCCACGGCCGCGAAGACGGCCGAGCCCGGAACTACATCTTCACCCAGATGATGCTGCTGGCGGTGTTGGCGGTGTTCGCCGAGGGAGCGACCGGGGAGGACGGTCCGGCGTTCGCCATCACCTACGCGATCCTCTTCACCTTGTACACCTGGCAGTGGCATCTGATCCACCGCATCGACGATCCCGAATACCGGCCGGTGACGACCAGCTACCTGGCCGGCATGGTGACCACGGTTCTCGTCGTGCTCGGAAGCGCGTTCGTGAGCGACGAAGCCCGATTGTGGATCTGGACCATCCTCCTCGTCGTGTGGATCGGTGGCTCGCTCGTTCAGATGTTCAGAAGCGGCGTCATTGGACTGGAGGAGGGCGTCACGGGCTCGTTCGTCGAGAGATTCGGACTCTTCACCATCATCGTGCTTGGAGAAGTCGTGGTTGGCGTCGTCGGTGGCATCAGCGACGCCGATGAGTTGACCGCGCTCACCCTCGCCACCGGAATCATCGCGCTCACCATCGGCTACGGGCTGTGGTGGAACTACTTCGACTCCCTCGGTCGGAGGATCCCGCGCGCCGGGAGCCGCTCGTTCGCCACCTGGCTTTTTGCCCATTTCCCGTTGACGATGGCCATCGCCGGCGGCGGAGCCGCCATGGTCAGCCTCGTGGAACACGCCTCCGACGCCCGTACCCCGGCGCCAACCGCGTGGCTGCTCGTTGGAAGCGTGGTTGTTGCGCTTGCCGGCATCGCCATGGCGGCGCGGTCTCTGCCCGATGGAGAGTTCCCGCCGGGCGTTGTGCGCGCCCAGTTGCCGACGTTTGCGGTGGCGGCTGTGGCCATCCTGGCGGTGGGTGCGGCACGTCCCTCACCCATCATCCTCGTCTCAGCCGTCTCGGTGTTGCTGGCGTTGACCTGGCTGCGGCTATTCACGCTGTTCCTCGCCCAGGGAGGGCGTCTACGGGTCCTCGAGCACACGGCAATCGAGGTCAAGTAATCGGCGGATATGCGGTTGCTCAGGGACGAATGCCATGTCCCTTTAAGCCAGTTCCACAAGCTCCCGGTCAGAGCTAAGACCCGAGATCAATCGTGACACGCGAGCCATCGTTGGCTACGACCACGTCGCCGTCGAAGGCGGCTGTGATCTGGGGTTCAAAGAGCTGCTGCGCCTGGGCTTCTGGCAGGGTGGGGACCTGATGCGTGAGCACGAGCTTCCCCACGCCGCTGTCCGTGCTCAGCTGGGCGAGTTCGCCGGTGCCGATGTGATAGGTACGGATATCGCGGAAGAGCTGGGCATTCCGTGCGTCCCCGATCCTCTCGAAGGCGCAGGACGTGTCCAGCATGAAGGCCTTGTCCATTACATCACTCACCAACACATCGACGCCGGCCGCCAGCGCCCGGAAACCCGGGGTGGCGATCGTGTCTCCGCTGATGCCGACCGAGCTCCCATTGAACTCGACCCGGTAGCCAAGCGACGGAGCAACCGGCGAATGGTCCACCTCATAGGCTCGCACCACAACGCCGGCTTGGTCGTAGACGACCACGCCCTGCGCAGTGGCAGCATCGATCCGCTGGGCGCCGGCCGCCAGCGTTCCCGGCGGGAAGTACGCCTCGCCGTGGTGGGCGGTCCGATACACCTCGTCGGGTGTATAGGCGAGGTTGAATCCGTCTACGACCCGGTCGATGCCGGGCCCTCCGTACACCGGGAGGGGCCGCTGCGAGTCGGACTCCGAGCGTCCCTGGATCCAGCTCCGGCTGACGACCTCGCCCACGTCGGCGATGTGGTCGGAGTGGAAGTGCGTGAGGAAGATCGCCGACACATCGACCACCGGGAGATCGAGATCATCGATCGACCTCATGGCGCCGTCGCCGGCATCGAAGAGCAGGAACTGGCCACCGACGAACACCGCCGTGGACGCCTGGGCGCGGTCGGAAGGGATGGGAGATCCGGTGCCGCACGTCACGACCGTGATCTTCGCTGGATCTAGCAGCTCGGCAGCTATCGCCGCCAGTTGCTGCTGGGCGGCACCGGCCCGGGTCTCGATCCCTCGGACCCGGATACTGTCCGCACAGACCTCGTCGGGAACCGGTGGCGTCCCTGTTCTCAGGACCGGCTCGTATGGCGCCTCGGTTGCAGATGATCCGTCGTCGCCTGCCACGGCGGCGCCCAGCGTGCCGCCCACCAACAGTCCGGCTGCGCCGGCCCCGGCAACGAGGAAGCTGCGGCGACTGAGCCCCGATGGTGTCGGGCCGCCTCCCGGCGATGCCTCCGTGTTCCTGGAGCTGCTCATGTCATCTTCTCCACCTACTTGATCGCTCTGGTGTGCTGAGGACCAGCATCCCTCCGGGTACTGGGCCGTTGCTGGGAAGCCGCTGTGAATCGGCTGTGAGCTGATTGGATGGCGAGCGATACCACGCGGCGACACATCCACGACGCGGCCTGGCCCTCCCGCCGAAGCGGGCCAGCTTCTCCGGATTCCGTTTGGCTCTACTCGGCCAGGCTGGGTCTGCCGGACGTGTCGAGCTCGGTGACCTGGCCGTTGGCGAGCGACTCGATGCGTAGCGGCTCCAGTTGCTCGATGCCCGCGGTTCGGTCGAGGTAGCGCTCGAGAACGACACCGGAGCCATCGAAGTCCATTCGCCCGGGTCGGGCGCCGTTGCGCAGCTCGAGTTCGAGTCGGCCCGTCTCAACGCCGGCGTCGAGGTCCCACGACACGATGGCGACGGGAATCGGTCCCTCCAGGTAGGTCGAGGAATCGATCTCGAGGTAGACGAACATCGAGCCCTCGGGCGACAGCACCCCTTGGTCGATGACCGTCGGGACCGATGCGACACCGATCGGCTCGTCGTAGAAGGGGCCGACGACATCGATCGGCTGTCCGGCGGTATCGAGATACTCGAAGTAGGTGCCGCCTTCGAACGCAACGCTGACCAGCATCCTGTCGGAAGCCACCGAGACCCGAGTGATATTGGATTCAAAGGCGTTGATCGACCAAACCGATGACGTTGCTCCAGTCTCGACATCTACCTGCCAGATCTCCTGGAAGATCTCCGGAAACTCCCGGCCGTCGTCCGGGGTGTCCTGGCGGTAGGTGACGACCACGATCGCTTGCGCTGCGCCGTCGACGAACGCCACATCCTCGAGGCGGAGCGCCGCCGAGCCGTCGTCGGCGCTCAGGTCGGCCGTGTTCAGGAGCACCATCTCTGTGCCGTCCGCAGCGACCCGCGTGATGGTGTCACTTCGATCGATGAGCAGGCCGCCCGATCCATCACTGGTCACCGTCCACCCGTCGACCAGGACAACCTCGTCGGACTCTGCCGGAGTTGCGCCGAACTCGGCGAGCAGCACCGTACCGGCAGTGATGCCGGGCACGATGGTCGGCTCCTCCGTTGTCTCAGTAACGGTCGTCGAGGTCACAGTGGTTGCCGGTGGCGCCGGATCCGGATCGGAGGGCCGGAAAGCCAGCACCGCCGCTCCGACGACGATGAAGACGGCGGCGGCGCCGGCGAACACCGTCACGGCCGGACGGACCCACGTCGGCCGTTTGGTGGCCTTCTCGAGTCGCTCTTCGGTCTGGACGTTGGTCATGACATCTTCCTTCAGGTGTTGGAATGCTGTTCGGATATCGCGCTCGTTCATGCGTACACCTCCTCAGAACCAAGGGCGGTCGCCAGCGCCTGCCGGCCACGGTGGAGATGGACTCGAGCCGTAGCGTTCGATACCTTCAGAATGTCGGCGATCTCGTCGATCAACCGGTCCTCGAGGTAGTGGAGGGCAATGGCGGCACGTTGCTTGCCGGGAAGCTTCGCCACGGCCTTCCAGATGCGGTCATCCGCAACGTCCGGCTCCGGCAGCGTCGACGATTCGGCGATGCGGAGCATCCTGCGCATCTCCGCCGAGGCCCGCTTGGTGGCGCTCAGTGACAGGTTGATGGTGGCTCGCCTGACCCACGCGCCCGGGCGCTCGTAGGTCGAGACGCGATCCCAATGTCGATGCGCCCTCAGCATCGCCTCCTGGGCGAGATCCTCCGCAATTGAGCGGTTACCCGAGACGGCAGCGGCAATCGCCACCATCTTTGGGTACTCCCGGCGATAGAACGCCGGAAAGGCCTCTCGAAGAGGTAGTGCGCGGGCGCCCGATTCCGGTTCGCTCACTATGACTCCTGTCGACTTCATGCCCTGCACACCTCACAGGGCGAGGTTTCGTTTACCTGCCGGTCGGGTCTTCTAGTGCTCGGGTGGAGCCAACCCGTAGCGCCTGACTGGTGCCGGGCCGGCGGCAATAGCGTTGTGTGCTCGGATCGGCCCTCCGCCTCACTCGGTGCTGACTCGCATCGGGTCGTCGAGAGCGATGGTGACCGGCTCGAGGTCCGGCGGTCCGGGGGCGGTGTAGCGGACGTCGGGGAACGGTGTCGGGCCGGGGCCGCCGGGGTTGTAGAACGGTAGATAATCACCCTCGGCTGGGATCTCGATGTGGGTGATCGAGCGGGCGGCGGCTTCGTCACCCTCGAGGATGATGTCGATGTAGTTGTCGGCGTCCTCGGCGTAGCAGTCGTCGTAGTACACACCATCGCCGGCGGGCTTCCCGAGGTCGGACAGACCTATGACTCGTAGCGTGCCCCCCGCCACCTCGTAATCGACGCCTGCCTCGCTCAGCAGGACCGTTGATCCGTCGGTACCTATGGCATGGATGCGGAAGAAGTCCTCGTACTGATCCGGAGTCACGCCGGTCAGTCCATCCGGGGAGAAACCGCCGGAGGTGAGTACTCGCAGACGGAAGTCGCCCCCGCCATAGAGGGCGAACTCGTCGTTGGGCAGCAGGGTGTTCTCCAGCAGGCCGAAACCACCCTCGCCCTCGGGCTCCTCGCCGACGTGGTTGAGCTTGGCCCCGACCAGTCTCGGTCCCGAGTCGTACGGCGTGGCGTCGGTTTCCCAGGTGAGGCCAACGCCACTCTGTTCGCCATCGGGCCCGAGGAACACGAGCGGGGTGCCGTCGTCGACGATCTCCAGCTTGACGGGGAACACCGCATCGGGTTCATCTGCGCGGCCGCGGTTGCCGAAGTCGCCGAAGACGACGATCACGTTGCGTTCGTTGAGCTCCCAGTTCGGAACCAGGCCGGCGGAGTGGGGCACCACTTGCTCGCCGGTGTTGAGCGTGAACAGGAAGTCCTCGGGTTGCACGGTGGAGGTGAGCACCGGCCAGCTGACCACGATCGGCAGCCCATCGTCGTAGTCGGCGAAGCCGCGGTATCCCCGTTCGATGGTCGCCGGCGAGAAGGTGCTCACCAGCGGATCGTGCGGCTCCACGCACGCCGGCTCGGCGTAGTACGTGCCACCCGCGTCCCGCACGGACTCGAGGTCGTCGTCGGGCACCCCGATGATGTTGTCGAAGCCCATGCCGGCCGAGAGGATCACCAGCTCGTCGTTCCAGTAGTCGGCGGCCACCAGCTCATCGTTGTGGACCTGGCGTTCGAATGCTTGCCCGAGAGCGGCCCCGAAGGTAACTGCTGCCATGCCGACCATGGCGACGACGGCGACGGTGGCGCGCACCCACGTCCGTGCGTGCCAGGATTGCGCCGCGTCTCGGGCTGCGTCAGGGGCCTCCTGCAGGAAACGCCGCACCGCCCAGCCGAGCAGCACCAGCGTGACTGCGATGAACACAAACGCCGGAGCGGCGATCCCGCCCTCGTTGACCACCCAGGCCAGGTTGAGACCCAGAACGGCCCCACCGGCGAGTGTTGCGGCGAATGCTGCGAGCAACGGCGAGGCCACCAGGTAGGCGACGGCAGCTGCGGCCGGCACCGCTAGGTTGCCACCGATCCGCGGCGGCTCCACCATGTCCACCACTACGTGCAGCAGCGCGTCGAACAGGTTCCACCCGGCGACCACCAGCATCGTGGACCGCCCGGTCCTCAGCCAACGTTTCATCGTCTCTTCCCCTTCAAGAATTGCGTTTCGTCGCTACGGCCCGAGCATCGCGAAGCCGTCTGGACAGTATCTGGGAGCTCGCTGGGAATCACCTGTGAGCCGAGCAGCCCTGCGTCGCCTCCGCCTACGACGTCGCCCCAGCAGGAAGCGAATGAGCTCCCCCGTCGTCCGCGAAGAGTTCACGGTCGGAGGTCTCGCGCCGGCGCCACTCGTGATAGGCGGCCCACACCACCATCAGCGGCGGCACCACCGCTACCGCCACGACGAGCGCGTACAGGATCGTTATCCCCGTGACGAGGCCGAACTGCTGGAACGGCACGAGGGGGCTGAACAGCAGCACGCCGAACCCGAGCGCCGTGGTCAGCGCCGAACCGAGGAGAGCCGATCCGGTGGTTGACAGCGTCCTGGTGGTCGCCGTCTCCACCGATCCGCTGTGCTCCAACTCCTCGGTGAAGCGATGGATCACGTGGATCGTGTAGTCCACGCCAATCCCGATCGACAGCGCCGTGATGAGCGCCGTCACCACGTTGTATGAGATGCCGAGCAGCGTCATCGTGCCCAACACCCACAACAGCACCAGGACGATAGGGAACACGGCGATCACCGCCAGCATCGGCTTGAACTCCGTCGCCCAGAAGAAGAGCATCAGCACGATCAGAGCAGCCACGATGGTGATGGCGATGGCTCCCGTCTGGGTCTCCGTCATCGCATCGGTGACTTCGAGGCTGATGATGTCCCCGGAAGTGACGGTGATCTGAGTGCGGTCGCCGTACCAGAGCCCTTCGACGTCTTCGACCATCTGACGGGTGCGGTCCTGGTCGCCGCTGAAGGCACTGAATTGCACGAGCGTCAGGTCCGGGCCATCTGGATCGTTGATGGCCACCTGAGCGAAGCCGACCGGGTCGAGCGACTCGAGGCGATTCAAGACCTCCTGGAGACCAACCGAGATGGGGGTCGATCGCTGCTCGATCCCCTCGATGATGGCCACCAGCTCGGGGTCGTAGTTGTCGCCGGGTTCTCCGCTGTCCTCGCTCCAGTCGAGGAACAGTGTGCCGAGCGACGCTGTGATGTCCCCGGCAGCGCCGGTGGGGCGCGACAGGTCGTCTTCGAAGGCCCGGCTGATCTCCAAGAGATTGCGCAGGGTCCGATCGTCGCTGAGCTCAGCCTCAACCAGGACGGTGACCGCCTCGGTCTGCCCTCCGAAGGCCTCCTCCAGGGCTTCGATGTCCGTGAGGGATTCGCCGCCCGAGGGAAGGAAGTCGTTGGAGTCGAATTCGGTGTTGATGTTGAACGCAGCAGCGCCCAGCACGATGGTGACGATCGCCGTGCCGACGAGCACCACCATGGGCTTGCGGGCGACGAACACTCCGACCCGCTCGACAACCGGTCCCGCTCCTGGAATGGCGTCGGCAATCGGCTTGGGAGTGTCCAGCGTGCCCTTGGACTCACGGCGCCCGTCGAGGACCGCCCGTGCCGCCGGTACCAGCGTGAGCATCACGGCAAGCCCAAACACCACGCCGAAGGCGGCGACGATGCCGAAGTCCCGGTTCGCCGGGATGGGAGAGGCCACGTTGGTGAGGAAGCTGATCATCGTGGTGCCCGCCGCCAGGCCGAGCGGCAGCGCCACGATCCGCAAGCCGCCCCGGGCCGCTTCGGGGACCGACTTGCCTTCGACGCGAAGCTCCCGGTAGTGGGCCACCGACTGGATGGCGTAATCCACGACCAGCCCGATCAGCATGATCGGGACGAGTGTGGTGATCCGGTTGGGCGCCCCGATCACGCCCAGGCCGTCGGGCCCCATGATCCCCTGGAATCCCAACGTGCCCACGACCGTGATTCCGAGCCCTCCGAGGGAGAGGAGGACATCGGATCCGGTGCGGAAGAAGACGTACAGCAGCACGACGATCACGGCAAAGGCAACGAACATCAGGGTGGTCATTGAGGACGAGGACGACTCGGCCGACTCCTGGTTGATGGTTTCCGCCGACAGGCTGCGCACGTCGAGCGGACCCTCGACGCCGGCAGCGATGTCGGCGATCTCCAGTTCGGTGGCCGCCAGTCCCTCGGGATCACCGAGCGAGCGGAGCCGGATCGAGGAGATCGCCAGTTCCTCGCCGTCGGCCTCGCCGACCAGCTGTTCGAGAATCGGTCCAACCTCGGGGTTGTCGGCCAGCGCCGCTGTGACCTGGTCGATTTGTGCCTGAGACACCGTGGAGAGGTCCGAGGTCTGGAGCGCTTGCTTGTAGATGCCCGCAATAGAGACCACCGGATCGGTCACCGCCAGACGCTCCGCTACCGCAGGATCGGCGGTCGCTGCGGTGATGACCTCGTCGATCTGGGCCAGGCCTGCAGGTGTCAGCACATCGCCGCGATGAATGATGGTGACATTCGTGAGACCGGCGGAGTCAGGGAACTCCTCGGACAGGGTCGCCGTGGCGAGAGCGACATCGCTGTCGTCGGGAAGGAAGACTGAATTGTCCGCCTGATCGGCGAGCAGGCCGGAGCCCGCAGCGAGCCCAACCGTGACAATGAACAGGATCGCCAGAGCGATGCGCGGCCTGCCGGCCACCGCCGAAGCGAAACCGTCGAAGAGCTTGTGCATGGCGGGTCCCTTCCTCACCTTGGTCCGTACTGGTCAGTTTCCCTAGTCACAGATTCCTTGCTGTGGCTGGAAGGAACCTGGGACAACCCTGTGAGAAAGCTGTGAGTCCCGCACCGGGTCGAGATGATCCGACAGGCGGTCAAGTGACCGATAGCTGCAGTCGCTTTCCCCTGGATTGGATGTGAGCCATCCGCCGGCGAGGGGGTCGCGAGCGACGTGGGCCGATCGTGATCCCGCCGAGTCCGTCATGCGGGCGGCTATGCCGTGAGGTCGAGCCGTGTGATCGGCCCCTGGAACGAGTCCTCGTTGTCCATACGGATCACCACGGTCTCACCCGTGAGTTGCGCGCAGAATCCGCCCTCGGCGAGCCAGTCGAGCGACGGCCTCGCTTGCGAGCCCGGTGGTCTAAGCCATTTCGCCGGCCTGTGAAGGGAAGATCGTGCTTCAGGCGGGTGTTCACTGGCTTTCGTCGAGCAGGTCGACCAGCGGCAGGTGGGTGACGGTCAGCAGGGCGTCGTCAGCTCTGGCGGTGCCGATCCGGACCTCCTCGAAGGCATCGGTGGCGCCGTTGATGGTCGCTTCCACAGTGAAGACCGCCCGCTCGCCCGGCACGGTCGTCCCGGCACCGTCAGCGCCAAGAAGGTAGAGCACAGCTTCGCCGGACCCGACTTCCTCGACGCTGACGAGGTCGGTGGCCAGGACGATGGTCTCGGCCACGCCGGCTTGTTTGTGGATGCTCATCTCTTGGAATTGCGGGTCGTCGATCATGCGCTGGAACGCAGCCCGGCTGGGATACCGGACGATCGCCACCGTGTCGAAGCCCTCGTCTGGCGGCACCGATGCGGAATACACGATCTCGGCTCCGATCTCAGGCAGCATCGTGGTCGACACGAAGTCGCCGTAGATGGCGTCGGCCTCCTGCCCGGTGAGATCGGTCTCCCGGCCGTCGGGATACTCGGCCATCTCACGGAAGCGGATGAGGTTGACCATGTAGAAAGCGTCGTCCTCCGTGGAGGTAGTCGACAGGAATGCCCCCAACTCTTCGAGGTTGGCGTTGCCGGCCTCGACCCCGAGGCTGGGCTCGGCGTTGTCTGTCGCTGCGTCCCCGCTGGCGCCAGCGGCGGCGGCATCGAGCCCGGCCACCGGGCCCTGGAACGAGTCCTGGTTGTCGGTCCGGATCACCAGCGTCTCCTCGGGAAGGAGGGTGGTGTAGCCGTTGGGCACCTCGATCTCGACGATCTCCCAGCCGGTTGGCACGGTCGGGTCGTCGGTGGTGCGGCCTGCATCGCGTCCGATGCGTACATAGGTGTCGCCCTCGGGGGAGACGAGGGCGATCACGGTGCTACCGGGGTCGAAGCTGATCTCGTGGTCCTTCTCGACGATCGATCCACGCAGGACACCTTCGTCATCGACCGGCACGCCGACCTCGACCACCGTCGCCGAGTGGAACCATCGGTGGCCGAAGTATTCCTCGTAGACAGTATCCCCATCGGCACCGGGTGATCCGAGGAAGCGGCCCCCGTCGAGCGACGTCTCCCGGGGCTGGTTCTTGAACCAATTGACGGGGAGCTCGAGGGTCTCGAACTCTTCGCGAGTCATCGGGTCGGCCGAGATCCATGCCCGCATTGTCCCGTCGTCCATCCGTTCGAGAAGCTCGTAGCCGACGCGGGCCTCGTCCGCTGCCGCGCCGTCGCTCACATCCGAGCCGGGCGCCGCCGGACTGGCGGTCGGCTCATCGAGCGAGGCGTACCAGTCGACGAGCCGGTTGGCGATCTCGGTGCCCTGGTCGTCCTGGAGGAAGTGGCTGGATTCGGGGAGGCGGTCGTGGGGCTGACCCTCGGCGCCGCGCACGTTGTCGATGAAGTTCTGCTGGGTGGCGCACGAGCCGAGCTGGCCCGGGTCGTTGCTGGCCCAGAGGGTGAGGAACGGCTTGTCAAAGGCCATCAGGCCCTGCCATGCCTCGGCCGTCTGGCCGGGCACCTGGTTGACCAGTGACGGGAACGTCCGCGGGCCGCCCATGTAGTCCCGGCTCGGGAAGGGAGCGTCGTAGGCCGCTTCCTCCTCGGCGGTCAGGTCGTACCAGGTCAACGCCTCGACCACCTCCGATGCGTGGAACGACTCGGCGGTCATCGAGTAGATGATCCAGTCGCCGAAGTAACCCTCGTCTGGTCCGAGGATCGGTTCGCAGCCGTCGTAGAACGGCACCTGCTGGGCGGGAAAGGCGGTGAACGGGGACGGGATGTCGGCCGGTACGTCGGGGTTCTCCACCGGCGGGAAGGGTTCCACGCCTTCGGGCAACACCGGGAGGGCACCGTCGCCGACGGCGATCGTGGCGAACAGGTCGGGGTTCTCTCCGGCGACTCGGAGCCCGATGAGGCTGCCCCAATCCTGGACGAACAGGTTGATGTCGGTCAGCCCGAGCTCGTCGATGAACGCCTCGAGCCGATCGTTGTGGCCGAGGTAGGAGTAGGACTCGAGTTCGGTCGGCTTGTCGGACCGACCCATGCCCAGGTGGTCCATGGCGATTACGCGGTAGCCGGCGTCGGCGAGCACGGGGATCATGTCGCGGTACAGGTACGACCACGACGGCTGGCCGTGGAGCAGGAGCACGACTTCGCCGTCAGCGGGTCCTTCGTCGACATACGCCTGGCGCAGCCCATCGATCTCGACGTACTGCGGCTCATACGGCCAGTCGGGCAGGTCCTCGAAGCACGAGTCCGGGGTACGGACGAACTCGACGCCGTCGCCGGTCGTCATGACCGTCGGTTCGGCGTCACACTCGATGCTCGCTGCCGCATCGTCGGAGGCTCCATCGCCGCAGGCAGCGAGGACGAGGGTCAGCAGCGCCAGGCCGAGCAGCCATGGGAGTCGGATACGCGTCGGCGCTGCGTCCGCCGTTCGGTCGGTGTTCATGGTGTCTCCTCTTGATTGAGTGTCGTCTCTCGTACAACACGAGCCTCCACCTGTGGGCTGGACGACCTCTGGGAGCAACCTGGGAACCACCTGGGAATCGTCAACATGCACGAACTTGCGGACATCAGCACTGCGATGGTGGCTGAGGTCCGCGACGACGGAAGCGACGCTACGCAGCCGGGATCCGCAAGGTCACCGTGGTTCCCTCGCCCGGCGTGCTGTCGAGCTCCACGACGCCACCGTGCCGTTCGACGATGGAGCGTACGATCGAGAGGCCCAAGCCGCTGCCCGGCGTCGTGCGGTCGGGGCTCGCTTGGTAGAAGCGCTCGAACGCTTGCGCCGCAGCGTCGACTTGCATGCCCGGACCTTCGTCGGCCACTGCAACGACCACCCAGCCGCCATCCCGGTGCGCGCTGGCCTTCGCCGGCGTGCTCGGCTCCGTGTGCGTTCGCACGTTGCCGAGCAGATTCGCCACGACCTGGCGCAGGCGATCGGCGTCCCCGTTGACGACCATGCGTCCCGTCCCGACGTGTGCAGTCACCGCACGATCGGGTTCGATCGCTCGAGCGTCGGCGATCGCATCACGCACGACGTCACCGAGGTCGACGTCTCCCGTCGTGAACGGGCGTTCCTGGTCGAGGCGGGCGAGTAACACCAGGTCCTCGACGAGGCCACCCATGCGGGTCGCTTCCTGTTCGATCCGCTCGAACGACCGCGCCACGTGATCAGGTGAATCGGCGCCCGCCCGGTACAGCTCCGCGTAGCCGCGGATCGATGTGAGCGGCGTTCGTAGCTCGTGCGACGCGTCGGCTACGAAGCGGCGCATCTTGTTCTCCGATTCTGTCTTGGCTGCAACGGCGTCTTCGATGCGTCCCAGCATGCTGTTGAGCGCTCCACCGAGGCGTCCTACTTCATTCGATGGTCGGTCGATCGCCACCCGCTTGGACAAGTGGCCTTCGGTGATGCGATCGGCAGTTTCGGCCATGCCGTCGAGAGGCCGCAGCTCGCGGCGGATCAGGAGCCAGATCGCCACGCCGAGGATCGCTGCAGCCCCGACGCCGACGACGGCGAGGACCAGCAGCGCCGCGCGCATCGTGGTTGCGAGATCGTCCAGCGGTTCTGCCAGGACGATCGTGACCTCTCCACCGTCGAGTGCTACGGCGGTGACTCGATAGGCATCGGGACCTCGGCCCACGGTGAATGGATCGGCGTCGGTCCGCAGCCGTTCGATGTCGGCTGCGTCGAGCACGGGCAGCGGGTCCGGGTTGTCGGGTGGTCCGCTGGGCAACGAGCCGATCACCGAGTCGTCCGGCGCCAATGCGATAAAGGCGAGGTCGGTCCCTCCGATCCGATTGGTGTCTGTTGGTGCCAGCTCATCGATCGGCAGGAAATCGAGCACCTGCTCCAAGCCGTCCCGGCGCTCGATCAGCGATCTGTCCACATCGTTGATCAAACGGTTGCGCAGCAGACCCAATGCGCCTGCACCCGCGGCGATGAGCACGATGACGAAGGTTGCCACCGCCATCACGACCAGGCGGCGGCGGATCGTCATGGCTCTTCCCGCAGCACGTAGCCGAATCCCCGCACCGTGTGGATGAGCCGCGGTCCGAGTGCCTCCGTCTTCTTGCGTAGGTAGCTGACGTAGGTCTCCACGACGTTCGGGTCACCCTCGAAGTCGTAGTGCCAGACGTGGTCGAGGATCTGCTGTTTCGACAGGACTTGCTCGGGGTTCAGCATGAAGTACCGCAGCAGGTTGAATTCGGTGGGTGCCAGGTCGAGTGTCTGCCCAGATCGGCTCACGCGATGCGCTTTGTCGTCCATCTCGAGGTCGGCGAATGTGAGCGCAGGGACCTCTTCGGGCGTTGTCGGAGCAGTCCGGCGCAGCACTGCGTCTACCCGAGCAACCAACTCCTCGAGGCTGAACGGCTTGGTGACATAGTCGTCACCGCCCTTCGTGAAGCCGCTGACCTTGTCGTCGGCCGAGTCACGGGCGGTCAAGAAGATCACGGGTGTCGGGTCGCCGGCGTCACGGAGTCGACGGACCACTTCGAATCCGTCGAATCCCGGCATGTTCACGTCCAAGATGACGAGGTCGGGGCGGAGGCGCTGGATGTCGTTCAGCGCCGTGACGCCGTCGACTGACACGGCGACGTCGAACCCCGAGAAGCTCAGTGCGGTGCGGACGAGGTCTCGGATGTACTCCTCGTCGTCGACGACGAGCACGGTGCGCTTCTCGGGGTTCTGGTTCGTCATGGTTGGATCAGTCTGGTTGATGTCTTGGTCGTCGCGGCGCATCAGTCGGTGATATCACGTCGCGAGAACACCACGAACGTAGCGGCCACGAACGTCGCGGCGTAGAGCGTCAGCAGGACCGCCGACTGGCCGTAGGACACCAGCGCCGTACCGCCGTCGGTGAAGGTACTGAGCGTGCCGCTGACGAGCCAGTCCGACGACGTGTCCCACACCAGCGTCAGCAAGGGTTCGCCGACCAGCAGGTATCCGATGCCCGCAGTGATGGCCGTAGATGCCGACCGGGTGACCATTGCCAACACCGCTCCGGCGAGTCCCCACACCATCGTGGCGATCGTCACGTTCACTGCGGTGCTGATCGCAGCCGACACGGCGGCGTTCGTAGTCCATGCGGCGGTACTGACGTCGGCGATCGGGGCGAGGGCAAACGCTGCCCCGATTCCGATGATGGCTGACACGGCAACGCCGGCGACCACCACGGTCACGAGCGCAGCAAGCTTGCCGCCGAGCACGAACGCCCGGCGCGGCTCTCCAACGAGGAGCTGGCGGATCGTGCCCCGCTCGTAGTCTCGAGCCACCGACGTGGCGAAGAGCGCGAGCGCCACGATGCCGATCATCGTGGCGGCGGACGCGAGCCCCGCCATGAGGCCGTCGATCGATGCCAGGTCCGTGACCACGGACCCGGGACCGCGACCGGCTCCCGGACCGGTTGGCTCGTCGAAGCCGACAAAGGTGAGCGTCGTGATCAAGGCGGTGAACGCGGCCATGATTCCGGCTCCGATGAGTGCCGTCCGGCGGAACCGGATCAGTTCGGACTTGTAGGTACGCAGCATGTCAGGTGGTCTCCTTGGTGTTGGTGAGGCGCAAGAACACGTCCTCGAGGTCCTCGACGTCGACCCGCAACTCGCGCAGGGTGACGCCGTGTTCGAATGCGAGTCGGTTCACGAACGCAGACTCGGCGGTTGCGTCCGGTGCCCGGAGGCCGACACCGTTGGTGGTGAAAGGGATGCCCTTGTCGTCGAGCAGCGCAGCGAGCTTCGACATGTCGTTCCGGGATTCGGGAACGAGCACGAGCTCGTTGCGGGACCGGTCGAGCAGCTCGTGAGTAGGTCCCTCGAAGACGAGCGAACCCCGATTGATGATCACGAGTCGATCGCACGCGGCCTGGATCTCCGCCAGGAGATGGCTGGACACGATGATCGTCTTGCCTGACTGTCCGAGTCGAATGAGCAACTCTCGAATCTCCACGATCCCCGCCGGATCGAGACCGTTCGTTGGCTCGTCGAGGATCACCAACTCGGGATCCTTGAGTAGCGAGGCGGCAATGCCGAGGCGCTGCTTCATCCCGAGCGAGTAGTCGCCGGCGGGGTCGGTGTCACGACCGGTCAGGTCGACGATGTCGAGTACCTCGTCGATCCGCTCATCGCCGGCACCGGCGAGAACCGCCAGGTTGCGGAGGTTGTCGCGCCCGCTGAGCTTCGGATAGAAGACCGGGGCTTCGACCAGTGCCCCAACCCGATGCATGTAGGCACTGGGACGGGTGACGTCGTGGCCGAGCACCCGGCCCGATCCGGATGTTGGTGCGATCAGGCCGAGCAGCATCCGGATCGTGGTGCTCTTGCCGGCGCCGTTGGGTCCGAGCAGTCCGACGACGCCGCCGCGCTCGATGCCCACGCTGAGGTCGTTCACAGCGGTGAAGCTCCCGAACTGCTTGGTGAGCGCTTGCAGCTCGATCGACGGGCCGGGGGTCGTTGTGGTGTTCATTCCTTCTCCTTGCGGGCGGTATCTGTGACACCAAGAGCATCTACCGACGGTCTGGATGACTTCTGGGAGTTACCTGCGAACTACCTGTGAATCGACGGGAGCACGACGCCGGAGGGCGAGGGGATCCGTCGCACCTCGTCGATCCCGGGTGGGGGCTGCCACTGAACGGCGCCGGCATCAACTCGTCCAACGTCTTGCGCCGCGCCGGGCTATCGCGCGACCGTCTCGAGAACGGTCAGTGTCGGCTGACGGGCGGGGAAGACTGCCCAGTCCTTCGAGCCCATTGGCGCCTCGTCCAGTAGCGGACGTAGCTGGCGTTTCTCACACCTCGCTCGCACGGGAAGCGGCGGCGGAGCTTCTCATCGTGCCCGCCGACGACGTGGTCCGGTCAGATGCCGCAGGGTCGTTCGTCCTGGATGCGCCTCGGAGGGTCAGTTTGCGGTAAGGGTGTGCTGTTCGAAGAAGGCCCAGGTGTCGACGGTGGCGTCGATGTCGAAGGTGGTGTAGCCCTGCAGCTCGGTCAGCTGCTCGACCACCGGCGAGTCCGGCTGGGCGAGCGGTGAGCTCGGCCAGGCGTGGCCGCCGCCGGTGACCTCGTAGAACACGAGCGGTACGCCGTCGCCGCAGTTGCTGTAGGTCGTGGTATAGATGTCGGTCGACGTCGGGACCCGCTCACCCTCGGGGTCGCACCCCATCGCGTCGGCGAACTGGGCGAACTGGTCGGGGATGGGCACGGAGAAGAGCAATTCAGCGAACGCTTCGCCTTCGAACCTGGTCCCGGTGATCGGCACCTCGGCGCTCGTTGGTCGGGGGTGAAAAGGAATCGTGACGAACTCCATCGGGTCGTTGCGATGGATCTGCCGCACACCGCGCGAACCCGTGCGTAACGACGCTCAGGGTGAGTGCTCGGCGTAGGCCTTGGCCACGTCCGAGAGCGACTTTCGGGTCGCCCAGCTCAGGAGACGGTTCCCGCCTAGTCGGATTACCGCAAGATTGATACGGCCGCGGAGATTCGCTGCGGTCCGATCCCAGGTGACGGCCACCCGGCTGCCACCTGCTCCGTTCGGCGCGATGTCCATCGAGACGTGACTACCAGGTGTGCAGAAGTTCGACTCGACCGCTGTCCAGGTGATCGTCGATGGCTGTGACCAGTCGTAGTGCTCGCGCGACCAGACCTTCGGGAGTGGGCTGCCCTCGGTCACCTCGGCGCTCGTTTCGTCAACCCAGTGCACTTGATAAGTCTCTGGGTCGAGTTGCGGCCAGATCTCCGGTCGCCGGTCGCTGAAGTCGAGGAGAGCTTGCCGAATCAACTCCGGCGCGACATCGGACTCGACCTCCACTTCGAGCTTGACCCGCATCGATGCCTCCACAAGAGCGACCAACTGCAACCGACCCTACCGGAGCGGCACGCACCGATCACCAAGTCCCGGGCGAGAACGATCGTTCCGTCAAGTGTCCGGGATCGGCACGTCCGCGCTCAGGTCCCTGGGACTGATCGACTACTCCCGGTCAAGGCTGAGGCAGCTCGGATTCCTGGACGAGGAGATCCCAGTGGTGGCCCTTGTCGAGCACGACGGTACGGAAGTCCCGGTAGTCCCACGTCAGGATCCAGGCATCGCGCATCGAAGCCATGGCCATGACTGTGAGGTCGGGCAGGTCGACTCCGGTGTCGACGTATCTAGCGGCGAGGTCGAGGGCCAGCCTCAGTTCGGTGTCGGTTGGCGTTTCGAGTCGGTGAACACCATCGAGCAGCGCGCGTCCGAAGGTGATCGCCGCCAGGGCGTGTCCTCGAGAACGGAGCAGCAGATCGACCTCGGCGAACACTGGCCACGGAATCACAACGTCATGGGCTGATCGGGCAAGCAACTCAGCTGCGAACCGATGGCGTCTGCCTTCGCCACGATTCACGGCCGACACCAGCGGACCGGTGTCGCAGATGATCAGCCGGCGAGCCGTGCCAGCACCTCCTC
>JABDIW010000049.1 GCA_013003515.1 Acidimicrobiia bacterium | reverse complement strand
TGCCCCTGCGGCGGCGAATCGGGCGCTCAGGGCTCGCCCGATCCCCGACGCGGCACCCGTGACCACCGCAGTTCTGCCGCTCAGGTCGTCCATGGATCCCGACTCTACCGCTAGACGCAGTCGGTGCCCCAGAGTGAGTTCGCCGTGTATCCGCCGGTAGCCCCATATCGGGTTCTCGTTGGCGAGGCGCACGATCAGGCAGCAGATCGGTGGCGGTGGGTGGTCTGCCCTGCCGGGCCCGGCGAGGTTGGGTCCAGCGTCGGGCGCTGCGCTTTCGGTGCCAGCGCAGCAACGTCTCGGGGGTGACGATCCAGCCATGCCTCGTCTGTTGGGGAGGGCCGCTTGGGTCCGAGAATGGTCCTGTCGTCGTTATCGACGGTAGGGCGGTCGGTTCGGCGGCCGAGGACTTGGAGTTGGTGGCGAAGGAGTCCCTCTCGGACATTCGTCGGCCACTCCTGGCTTTCTGATGGTGAAACGCCGTTGGTCGGTTCGGGAAGACGGGTTCGACAAGGGGGGGAGTGATGCCGGGGTTTGCGAAATGACGTGCGATCAAGGATCCAGAGGGCTTCGCACTGGTCGATCGGACACGAGAGTTGGGCTGGGCCGAGGTCGACGAGTCGCTGAACCGGGTGGCCAACAAACCGCTGTCGACTGACCGGGGTCCGGCGCGCCGAGTGGCGGTCTTTGGCGAGAACGCCGCGGAGACGACGCTTGCTCACCTGGGTGGCCTCATTGCCGGCGCCTCGACGGTTCCGGTCAACTTCCACCTGACAGGTGCCGAGGCGGCTTACATGCTCGAGGACTCAGCCGCGCGAGTCTCTTCTGTGATGCGCACACGCTCGAGCGGTCTTGGAGATGTCATCGAGCGTTCTGACTCGGCGTCGTGGCCACGCGACCTTGGCACCCCGAGGCAGCGGAACTTCGGTACTGGCTGCGGTTCCGTGGCTCGATGCCGCGCCCGCTGGTAGCCCCGGTGCGAGGGCGACTAGGTGATCGCACCGTCGATCTTCAGCTGCATCAAGGCTTCGTCATCTCGTCCGAGCGCTCGGACGATCTCGTCGGTGTGCTCGGCGAACTGTGGGGCCCGGGTGACCGAGAACGGTTGCTCGTTGAATTGGACCGGGCTGGAGACGAGTTCGCGTTCGACGCCGTCGGCATCGATCACGCTGAGGATGTACCCGTTGGCTCGAATCTGGGGGTCGGCGGCGACCTCTCGTGGCGATTGCAGGATCGCCCACTGACCCTCCATCGTCGCCAGCTTGGCGACCCATTCCGACAGCGGTCGCGACGCGATCGCTTCGGCGACTGCGGCTCCGGCTACCTCTGCGTGTTCCATGAGCCCTTCGGCGGTTGCGAAGCGATCATCGTCGATGAGGTCTTCCCGGCCGATGTGTCGGCAGACGTCGGCCCAGTAGCGACCTGGCTGCAGCATCGTCATGTTGATGAACCGGCCATCCTGGGTGCGGAATGTTCCGACGACCGGGTTCATCCGCATGTGGGCACGACCCCCGAGCGAGGCCTGCGGCGCATCCTTGTCGAGGACTAGAGCGTTGCCGACGGCCAGGGCCGTGGCCCAGGCTCCGACGCCCAGCAGCGACACGTCGACGACGCTGGCCTCACCGGTGCGTTCCCGCTGGAGCAGTGCGGCCGTGATGCCGGCGGCGATCGTCAGGCCTCCGATCGTGTCGCCATAGGCGGGGGAGGGCATCGGCGAGATCACGGGCGCGTCCCGCAGCGTTGCCCCATAGGCAGATCCCGCCCGACACCAGAACGTGCTCAAGTCGAAGCCGCCCTTGTCGGCTTCGGGGCCATGGGGCCCGAAAGCCGAACCGCGCGCGTAGACGATGTCGGGATTCGCCTCGCGCACGTCCTCCACGTCGAGCCGCAGCTTCTTGCGGGTCCGCGGCAGAAAGTTGGTGAGGAAGACGTCGGCTTCGGCGATGAGCTCGTCGAGCAACGAACGCCCGGCCTCGGTATCGAGGGCAAGGCCGATGCTTCGCTTGCCGCGGTTGGGGTGCTCCACCATCGGCTGGAACGACCCGACGGCTGCTCCGCCGGCACCGACCTGGAGGCCTCGCTGGGCGTCGCCGGTCACGGCATGTTCGACCTTGATGACATCGGCGCCCCAGTCCGCGAGCACGGCTCCTGCTACCGGCGTGAAGACGTACTGCGCGACCTCGAGGACCTTGAATCCGCGCATCGGCTGTGGTGCCGTCATGGGCTACTCCTTGCAGACTGGGCTCATCGCCTCTTCTGGCTTGAACTGCCGCCGGCGGTGAGCGACTCAGGGATGAGTGACTATAGCCAACCCGCATTCTCCCAAGTCTGTAACTGGGTAGCCTGTTCCTCTCAACAAGCCGTCATGCCACATCGCTCGGGTGACCTCAGGTGTCGCCGACTAGTGATGCCAACGAGAGGATTGCCCAGCCATGATGAACATCTCGGGTACAGCGGCGATCGTCGGCGTAGCGGAGACCGACTATGTCAGGGGCGCAGACGACAGCGTGCCGGAACTGATCCTCGACGCGTGCATGCGCGCCGTGGCGGACGCCGGGCTCGAACCGTCCGACATCGACGGCGTCATCCCACCACCGGGGATGATCCCGGCGGAGGAGATCGCTGCGAACATGGGGATTGCTGACCTCCGCTATGCGGTCACGGTCCACATGGGCGGCGCCAGCCCCGTGGCGGCCCTTCAGTCAGCGGTGATGGCCATTTCGGCCGGGATCGCCGAGAACGTCCTGGTCACGCTTGGTTGGCCCGGCTACTCCCAGAACCGTCCAGAGCGCAACAAGGCCACCACGCGCCGCAAGATGGATCAGGCTCCGTTCATCGACATCGCCCGCAACTACTACGCGCCGTACGGGGTGAACGCCGCGGTGCAGCAGTACGCCATGTACATCCAGCGCTACGTCGACATGTACGACGTCAGCCCGGCGGCGGCGGCCGAGGTCGCGCTGACATGTCGACAACACTCGCATCTGAACGACAAGGCGCTGATGGCGGGCCGGGAGATGACCATCGACGACTACATGGCTTCGCCGATGATCACCGAACCGATGCGCAAGTTCGACTGCTGTCTCGAGACCGACTGCGCGAACGCGATCGTGCTCACTTCCGCTGAGCGCGCCAAGGACCTCAAACACCACCCGGTCCTGTGGCTCGGGGGAGCGGAGGGCCATCCCTACCCGGCCGATGATGTGACCAACCGGCCCGACATCTTGAAGCTGGGACTGGAGTACGCCGCCCCTCGGGCGTTCTCCATGGCCGGGGTGAGCCCACATGACCTCGACTTCTTGCAGATCTACGACTGCTTCACCTACGTGGTGCTGATGGAGCTCGAAGCCCTGGGGCTCTGTGAGAAGGGAGCGGGCGGGGAGTTCGTGGCGAACGGCAACATCTCGCTGGGCGGGAAGTACCCGATGAACACGCACGGCGGGCTGCTGTCGCAGGGCCATTGCTGGGGAATGAACCACATCATCGAGGCCACCCGCCAGCTTCGCCACGAAGGCGGCGAGGCCCAGGTGCGCGGCGCTGAGCTCGGCGTTGTGACCGGCTACGGCGACATGGGTGACGGCAGCCTCGCGATACTGGCGAGAGCGTAGGAGGCAGCGAGGTGGCCACGAAGAAGTACATCCCCAAACCCGAGGGTCTCCCGCTCGAGCTGCACCGGGTTTGCGTCGAGACGGGAGTGCTGCACATCCAGCGGTGTCAGGACTGCGGCCAGTTGCGGCACCCGCCACGCTGGTATTGCCCTCACTGCCATTCCAAGCAGTACGAACTCGCACCCGTTTCTGGGGAAGGCACCATCTACTCGACGGTGATCAACCACTACACCGTCGACCTCGGCTGGGCCGACGAAGTGCCTTACACCTCGGCCGTCGTCGAACTCGCTGAAGGCCCGCGGGTCATCGGCCACTTGCGGGGCGTGGAACCGGGCGGGGCAAGGCTCGGCAGCGCGGTCCGCGTGGTCGTGGAACCGAGGGGGCAGGACTTCGCGTTCCTGTCTGTCGAAATGCTCCCTGAGCCGTGAACCAGAGCCCTTCGATGCCGTCATCGGAGCCGCGTCCGGCATGGCCGACGCGGCCGCTCGAGCCACCCCCCTGCGTCGCCGACT
>JABDIW010000043.1 GCA_013003515.1 Acidimicrobiia bacterium | reverse complement strand
ATCAGGACGTGTACGACCGGGTCACCAAGCTGGCCAACGGCCTCAAGTCGCTCGGCGTCAAGCGCGGCGACCGTGTTGCCATCTACCTGGGCATGACTCCCGAGATCGCCTTCGCGATGCTGGCCTGCGCCCGTATCGGTGCCATCCACTCCGTGGTGTTCGGTGGCTTCTCAGCTGACGCCCTCGCCGACCGCATCGAGGATGCCGGCATCACCGTGATCATCACGGCGGACGGTGCCTGGCGTCGTGGTTCTGTGGTGCCGCTCAAGGCTGCCGCCGATGTCGCTGCGGCCCGCTGCCCCACGGTCGAACACATCGTCGTGGTGAAGCGCACCGAGAACGAGGTCGAGATGACCGACGGCCGGGACGTCTGGTACCACGACCTCGTTGCCGACCAGTCCACCGACTGTGAGCCCGAGGTGATGAACGCCGAGGACATGCTCTACATCCTCTACACGTCCGGGACCACGGCGAAGCCGAAGGGCGTCGTCCACACTCAGGGCGGGTACATCACCCAGGTGGCCACCACCCATTCGTATGTCTTCGACATCAAGCCCGACGACGTCTACTGGTGCGCCGCGGACTGTGGCTGGGTCACCGGCCACTCGTACATCGTGTACGGGCCGATGGCCAACGGCGCCACCCAGATCATGTACGAAGGTGCGCCCAACTTCCCGGACAACGATCGCCTGTGGGAGATCATCGAGAAGTACAAGGCGACGATCTTCTACACGGCTCCGACCGCCATTCGCGCCTTCATGAAGTGGGGCGACGACTACCCCGCCAAGCACGACCTGTCGTCGCTGCGGCTGCTGGGGTCCGTGGGCGAGCCCATCAACCCCGAGGCATGGATGTGGTACCACAAGCACATCGGTGGCGAGACGAGCCCGATCGTGGACACGTGGTGGCAGACCGAGACCGGCGCCATCATGATCACCCCCCTCCCCGGTGCCATCGCCACCAAGCCCGGTTCGGCCACGTTCCCATTCCCGGGGATCGAGGCCGACGTGATCGACGCCGACGGCAAGTCGGTGCCGATCGGTGGCGGCGGGTTCCTGGCGTTGACCAGGCCGTGGCCGTCGATGCTGCGGACGCTGTATGGCGACCCGGACCGCTACGTGGCCACCTACTGGTCGCAGCACGAGGGCCTGTACTTCGCAGGTGACGGCGTCAAGCGCGACGACGAGGGTTACTTCTGGCTGCTCGGGCGTGTCGACGATGTCATGAACATCTCGGGGCACCGCATATCGACCACCGAGGTCGAGTCGGCGCTCGTCGAGGACCCGCGGGTGGCTGAAGCTGCCGTTGTGGGTCGTGCGGACCCCATCTCCGGTGAGGCCATCGCCGCCTTCGTCACGCTTCGTGGCGACGTCGAGGGCAACGACGAGATGATCACCGAGCTGCGCAAGGTCGTGTCCGACAAGATCGGTCCTATCGCCAAGCCGAAGTCGATCGTGTTCACGGCGGACCTGCCCAAGACGAGGTCCGGCAAGATCATGCGCCGCCTGCTGAAGGACATTTCCGAGCAACGTCAGCTCGGCGACGTCACGACCCTGGCCAACGCAGACATCGTGCAGGAGATCGCCGACAAGTCGAGCACCTCTAGCGACTGATTGGCGGGCTTCCTAGGCTCGGCGACGTGACTGCTGACGCCGACCTCATAGCTGCCGCGCACGCCTGGATCGAGGGCGACCCCGATCCGGAGACGCGAGGCGAGCTGCTGGCGATCGTCGATTCCGGCGACCTCCACGAGCTGGGCGAACGGATGGCCGGCATGCTCCAGTTCGGGACTGCCGGCATCCGCGGTGCCGTCGAGGCAGGCAGCAATCGGATGAACCGTGCGGTGGTCATCAAGACCACCCGCGGTCTCGCCGACT
>JABDIW010000032.1 GCA_013003515.1 Acidimicrobiia bacterium | reverse complement strand
CGAGGACGATCTCGTCGGCGTCGCGGAGGATGTCGAGACGCTCCTGGGTCACCTCGCCGATGATCCGGACCGCCAGGCCGGGGCCCGGGAAGGGCTGTCGCCACACGATCTCCTCGGGAAGACCGAGCTCCTCTCCGACGAACCGGACCTCATCCTTGAACAGGTCACGCAACGGCTCGATGAGGTCGAACTTCATGTCGTCCGGGAGACCCCCGACGTTGTGGTGGGACTTGATCTTGGCGGCGTCCTTGGTGCCGGATTCGATGATGTCGGGATACAGCGTTCCCTGCACGAGAAAGCGTGCATCGGAGAGATCCGCCGCCACCTCCTCGAACACGCGGATGAACGTCATCCCGATGATCTTTCGCTTCTGCTCCGGATCGGTGACACCGGCGAGAGCGCCGACGAACCGTTCCCGAGCGTCGACATGGATGAGGTTCATGTGGAAGTTCCGACGGAAGGTCTGCTCCACCTGGTCGCCCTCCCCCTTGCGGAGCAATCCATGGTCCACGAAGACACACGTCAGCTGATCACCTACGGCCTTGTGGACCAGAGCTGCTGCGACGGACGAATCGACACCGCCGGAGAGGCCACAGATGACCTGCTCGTCGCCAACCGCGTTCCGAACCGCCTCGACGGCTTGCTCGATGATCCCGACATGGGTCCAGGTGGGGCGGGCCCGGCACACCTCGTGGAGGAAGTGTTTGATGATCTCCTGACCGCGGGGCGTATGGGCGACCTCGGGATGGAACTGCACTCCGAACAGACCCCGTTCCGGCGATTCCATGGCTGCCACAGGAGAATCGGGCGTGGAGGCCACCACGGCGAAACCGTTGGGTGGGGCGACGACTGCGTCCCGATGCGACATCCACACCGTCTGGTCGAGTGGAAGATCGTGGAACAGCGTCGAGTCCTCCGAAACCGTGAGCTCCGTCTTCCCGTACTCGGCGACATCGTTGGCAGCGACCTCACCACCCAGCGCGTGCGCCATCACCTGGTGTCCGTAACAAATGCCCAGAACGGGAATCCCCAGGTCGAGGATCGCCGGATCGATCTGATAGGCGCCCTCGGCATACACGGAAGCCGGGCCGCCAGACAGGATGATCCCGACGGGATCGAGGCCCTTGATCTCCGCCGCAGAGATGTCGCGGCGAACGATCTCGGAGTACACATGGCACTCGCGGACTCGCCGAGCGATCAGCTGTGCGTATTGCGCACCGAAGTCGACGACGAGAACCTTGTCGAAGTCACCGGCGGAGGCGTGTCCTGTGGCGCTCACCCCATCCCCACACCCTGGGAACGCTGCAGCTTCTTGCCTTCGGTCTGGAGTGCCGGGGCAACCATGACCTCGGCCTTCTGGAATTCCTTGATATCGGCATACCCGGTGGTGGCCATCGACACCCGCAGCGCACCGAAGAGGTTGCGACGGCCGTCGTTTTCGTGAGCCGGCCCCAGCAGGATGTCGCGCAGCGTGCCCAACCTGCCGACCTCGACCCTCGTGCCCCTGGGGAGAGTCGGGTGGAACGTCGCCATCCCCCAGTGGTGGCCGCGAGCGGGAGCCTCGTCGGCTGCCGCGATCGGCGAGCCGAGCATCACCGAATCTGCACCACAGGCGATGGCCTTGGCGACATCGCCGCCGGTGCGCATCCCGCCGTCGGCGATGACGTGGACATATCGGCCCGTCTCTTCGAGATACCGGGTCCGGGCGCCGGCCGCATCGGCGATGGCCGTCGCCTGCGGAACACCGATGCCGAGGACGCCACGTGAGGTGCATGCAGCTCCGGGACCGACACCGACGAGAACCCCCACGGCGCCGGTTCGCATCAGGTGCAGGGCACCCGCATACGACGCACAACCGCCGACGATCACAGGAACGTCGGAGTTGACGATGAAGTTGTTCAGGTCGAGCGGCTCCTCGCGGCTCGACACATGCTCTGCGGAAACGACCGTGCCCTGGATCACCAGGATGTCGAGACCGCCGCCGATGGCCATCTCGGCGTACTTGGCCACGTTCTGCGGAGTCAGGCTTGCGGCAGCCATGACGCCGCCGTCTTTGATCTCCTGGACCCGCTGCCCGATGAGCTCCGGCTTGATCGGCTCCTGGTACAGCTCCTGCATCCGCTGGGTGGACTTCTCCGGAGGGAGTGCCGCGATCTCGGCGTACACGGGATCCGGATCGGCATAACGGGTCCACAGACCCTCGAGGTTGAGGACGGCAAGGCCCCCCAGCCTGCCGATCTCGATGGCGGTGGTCGGCGACACGGCCGAGTCCATTGCCGATGCCATCATCGGGATCTCAAAGGTGAAGGCGTCGATCTCCCATGTGGTCGACACGTCGTCGGGGTCGCGGGTCCTGCGACTCGGCACGATTGCGATGTCGTCGAAGCCCCATGCTCGACGACCGGACTTGGCAATACCGATCTCGATCTCCACCCGGGTTTCCCTTCTCAGCCAGCGAGCCGCCACGATACCGGAGTCACGCCACCACTGGTTCTTCGCCCGGTTAGTGCCTCATCCTGATCGACCAGCGGTACCCGAAGGGGTCGTCGAACCTGCCATTCCGCTCGCCATACGGCATGTCCGTCGGTGGGTGATAGACAGTCGCGCCGGCTGCGATGGCCCGGTCGAACACCGAGTCAACGTCAGGTACGTAGACGATCATCTGCACAGGTGCCGGCCCACGTGGCGGGTGGATGTCGTATTCGGGGTACTCGTCGACGATCCACACCGGGGAATCCCCAATGAGGACTTCGGCATGCCCCACCTTGCCCGCCTCGTCGACATGCCGGTCGAAGATCTCCGGGGCATCAAACACCTCGCAGTAGAACGCGATCGCCGCGGCCGCATCGGGCACGCAGAGCATCGGCGTCACCGTGTGGTGATGGTCGGGTGTCACAGCCACGCCTCGACGCTACAGGGGCGGGAAGGGTTGCACCTCACCATGTGTTGGAATGGGTGAGATGTCCGGATTTGCTGGAAGTGTGCTGCTCGTCGTCGGCGTGATCGGTCTGTTCGGGGCCATCAACGCCCTGCGTCGACCGCGCCCTGACCGCCACCCGGCGCTCCAGCCGTGGTGGTTGCCGGCGATGCTGGTGGCCGAGCTGATACCGATCCGTATCGCCGTTCATGCGGTGATAGGCATCGTCGCCATCTGGCTGGGGGCGCTCGACCATCTCAGCGGGCGGGTTGGCGTGGTGCTGACGCTCCTCACCTGGATCGGGTACGGGGTGCTCCAGGCTCGATCCCATCGGGCCCTGCCGGCATTGAGGCGGGCTCTCAATGAGATCGGCATCACCGACGTCGAGGCCGAGGTCGAGTGGTCACGGGCCCTGGCCGGCTACCCCTATCGGACACCCGACACCATCGAGGTGATCGAGGACATCGAGTACGGCGAAGGCCTGGCGCTGGACCTCTACCGCACCGCCGGAGAGGACAAGCCGATCGTCGTGCAGATCCATGGCGGAGGGTGGAGGGGCGGTCACAAGCGCCAGCAGGCGAGGCCGTTGTTGCACCGCATGGCTCGGGACGGCTGGCTGGCCGCCTCGGTTTCGTACCCGTTGAGCCCGCAGGCCACGTTCCCCGACCACCTCATCGCCCTGAAGCGGGCCGTTGCCTTCATCCGAGCGAATGCGGCCAGGCTTGGCGGAGATCCGTCGTTCATCGCGGTCACCGGAGGCTCGGCGGGCGGACACCTCTCGGCGCTGCTGGCACTGACCGCGGGCCGCGAGGAGTATCAGCCCGGCTTCGAGGACGCCGACACGTCGGTGCAGGCCGCAGTTCCCCTCTACGGCATCTACGACTTCCTCAACCGCAACGACACGCGAGACAACTGGCCGTTGATCCCGCGTGCCGTGATGAAGGAACCCGTCGACGCAGACTCACCTCGCTACCGGGAGGCCTCTCCCCTCGACCAGGTGCACGAGGAGGCCCCACCGTTCTTCGTGATCCACGGGACCCATGACCCCCTGGTCAGGACTGCCGAAGCTCGTCACTTCGTTGCGGCCCTCCGCGCAGTGTCGAAGAGCCCCGTGGCGTATGCGGAGATCCCGGGGGCAACACATGCCTTCGACATCGCACACTCGGTGCGCACCCACCAGGTGGTGTCGGGAATCCAGACGTTCCTCGACACGCTGGTGGCACGAAGGGCTAGGGAACGAGCCGGCCGCTAGCAACAGGCGGCGGAGCGCTCCATCGTCTCGGCATCGCCGAGCACCGTGTAGACCTCCCAGGCGACGCCGTCGGGATCGTTGGTCCACACCTTGTCCTGCTCTGCGTAGCAGCAGGCACCGGTCTCAGCCGTGGTGGCAACGCCCTCGTCGAGCAGCCGGCGCTCGGCGTCACGCACGGATTCAGTCGATTCGACCTCGACTCCGAGGTGGTTGATGGTGCCCCCGCTCTCCTTCTCGATGAGCACCAGCTTGAGCGGTGGCTCGGATATGGCGAAGTTGGCGTACCCCGGCTTGCGCTTGGCAGGCTGGGCGTTGAAGAGTCTGCCGTAGTAGTCCACGGCCTTCTCGAGATCGCTGACGTTGAGGGCAAGCTGCACCCGTGACATGAGTCCTCCTGACATATTGATGTGTGTCGATACGGAGCTTGGCATACATATCGACATGTGTCAATATATGCCCATGAACGAGATCCCTGTTTGTTGCTCCCCCGAGGCCGTGACCACACTCACCGAGAGCGACGCCGTCGAGCTGTCCGGCGTGCTGAAAGCGCTGGCCGACCCCGCACGGCTCCGCATCCTCAACCTGATGACCGCAGCCGGAGAGGTGTGCGCCTGCGACCTCGAAGCACCACTCGGGCTCAGTCAGCCGACGGTGAGCCACCACCTGAAGGTCTTGCGCCAAGCCGGAATCGTCGAACGCGAGAAGCGCGGCCGCTGGGCCTACTTCTCGGCCCGGGACGAGACCATGGCTGCGATTGCGACGGCACTCTCTCCCGTCACCCAGCGCGTTCCCTCCGGCTGACCAGGTAGCTGCCGGACAACGCCCGTGATTCGGGTCGGCTCGATCGGCCTAGTTCGCAAACATGCGTTGCGTGCAGTTCGCGCACCGCATGTATGACCCAACCAGAGATGTGCCCTCTCGGCTGTCGATGAGGCCGTTACACCCGTCGCAGACGTATGACTTGGCGCCGGGTGGCGCGTCCTCGAACCCGTAGTTGGCAGCGGTGGACAGATTGGGAGGTTTGCCCTCCCACCACGTCTGCGCGCGCTCCAGAGCTTGAGCTTTCTCGGCTTCCGACATCGGCACAACGAATCCTTCCCGGCAATCCGCAACTACCCACTGAGCGTAACCAGGAAGACGACGACTCCTCCCTTCGGATGCGCCTCCCCCGTCACCCAGGCCGTTCCCTCCGGCTGACCAGGTAGCTGCCGGACAGCGCAACCGCGATGCCGATGAGCTGAATCGGCTCGACCACTTCATCGAGGAACACCACGCCGAGGGTCAGGGCGATGATCGGGATGAAGTACGACGTGAGCGTTCCCCGGGCAGGGCCGACCCGCCCTACCAGCGTGATGTGGACCGCTCGGGCGATGCCCGTGCCGAACACGCCGAGCACGAACACGGCGGCAACCGGCGCCCACTCCCAACGCGAGGTGGAGAGGCCGGCGATGCCCAGTGGAGCAAGGGCGACCGTCGCCACGACCTGACTCCACATGATCACCGGCAGCGACCCATACCGGTGCTGCAACGGCGGGTACAGCACGTTGGACAGGGCATACCCGAACACCGCGATGAGCACATAGACCACACCCAGCGTCGACGCCCCGACTCCGCCCAGTGCCGGTTGAGCCAGGAAGAACACGCCAACGAAGCCGAGGGCGATGCCACCGAGTTGGTAGACGCCGGGCAGCTTGCGGGTGAACGCCACCACGAGGATCACCGTGGCGATGGGGACCGTGCTGACGAGCATCCCGGCAAGGGCCGAATCGATGTGCTGCTCGGCGAGGGCGAACAGAAGCGCCGGGGCGCCCTGGCCAACCACACCGATGGCGGCGATCCGCCACCAATCGCTGCGCTCGATCGGGGCACGGGACCGCTTGAAGAGCAGGAGTGCCGAGGCGCCGAGCAGGACGCGGGCAGCGGCGATCACCCCGGGCTCGAGGCTGCGGAGACCGACGGCGATGAACAGAAACGAAGCGCCCCATATCAACGAGGTGATGGACAGCAACCCCCAGTCCCCAGCACGGAACGCGCCGGGGTGCGTGCCGTGACCGGTGATGGGACGGGTCGAGGGGGTGGTGGCCATGAACCAGGCATGCTTGCAGGTCGCGGATAGCCCTCGGTCTCCTGGCAGAATCCCTGCAGTGACCGACTCCACCGACAGACCCCGCTCGGCGAGCGGGAGGCGCAAGCCACCCGAGTTCCGCAACATGCAGGTGCTTCGAACCGAGCACCTGACGCCGCACATGGTCCGGGTCACCTTCGGCGGCGACGACCTGGCTGGACTCGTGGTCGACGAGCCGGCAGCGAGCGTTCGAGTGCTGCTCCCGATGCCGGGGACCGGTGAGCTGGTGGTCCCGGAGTGGAACGGCAACGAGTTCCTGCTGCCCGACGGCAACCGTCCACCGATACGAACCTTCACACCTCGGCGAGCCGAGGACGGCGAGCTGGACATCGACATGGTCATCCACGAAGGCGGCCTCGCCTCGACCTGGGCACTCCAGGCCCCACCCGGTGACCCGGCAGCTGTCTCAGGGCCAGGGCGGGGATACACGATCGATCCCGGCGCATCCGGGTACTTGCTGGCAGGCGACGAGACCGCAATCCCGGCGATCAGCCAGCTGCTCGAAGCGATCCCGTCAGCCATCCCGGTCCAGGTCCACGTCGAAGTCGCGACTGCGGAGGCCCGACTCGATCTCCCCGGGAGCCCCGAGGAGGAGTGGCATCTGGGGACCGGCGATCCCGGAGCGACGCTGGTGGACGCCATCGCTGCGACCGACGTCACTGACAGCAACCGGGTGTGGTGTGCCGGCGAGGCCGCCGCGATGCACAAGATCCGCACCAACCTCTTCAAGGAGCGAGGTCTTCCCCGTTCGATCGCAACGGTCCGCGGCTACTGGAAACGGCCCCGCACCACCTAGCGGCGGGGATCAGCCGAACAGGAGCCAGCCGCCCAGGATCGCTTCGAACACCAGGATGGCCAGGCCGCTGATGTTCCATACAGTCCTGGAGTCCGGGTTCCGAATCGTCATGGCGTTTCCGAAGCCGTAGAGAACGGCGGCCGCAACTCCGAACCAGGCCAGAAG
>JABDIW010000216.1 GCA_013003515.1 Acidimicrobiia bacterium | reverse complement strand
AGCTGGCACTGGTTCGCCGTCGATACGTCCGGGACCTTGTGGTTCGTCACCGCCGACGACCCCGCCGGCCCATTCCCGGTGAAAGCGACCTATCCCCTGGCGAAGCGTCTCCAGGATGACGGGCTCGAGTTCGTGCGAGGTCCCCGGGCAGGGCTGGAGGGGCAAGTCATCGAGAACGTCGACGGCTTGCTGATGAGCGTGTGGCCATGGGTCCGGGGGCGAGCATCCGACTACGGCCGCCATGCAACAGCCGCCGACCTCGACGCGACCACGGCATGCCTGGTGCGGCTCCACGGCCACGGCGGTGTCGATCCAGTGGCGGCGTTGATCGAGGACTGGGCTCTGTCGGGCCGAACCGGCCTGGAGCGTGTCCTGACCGAGCCGAGAGGCGATGGCCCGTACGCAGCCGAGACGACGGAGCTGCTGACGTCTGGTCGAAGCGGGCTCCACGAGGAGTTGGCGAGATACGACGGGCTCGTCACCCTGGCGCTGTCAATCGATCCTCGATTCGTCATCACCCACGGTGAGCCACACGCCGGCAACGTGATCCACACCGAGGCCGGGGCCAGGCTCATCGATTGGGACACGGTGAAGTGGGCTCCGATCGAACGCGACCTGTGGCACCTCGTCGACTACGACAACTGGGATCGCGGATACGGAACGGTGGTCGTGAACGACAACCTCATCGAGCTGTATCGCCTCAACTGGGAGCTCAGCGAGGTCGCCGACTTCGCGGTGCTGCTCCTGGGCGCGAAACACGAGTCCCCAGATCATGAGATCGCCATGCGGGAGCTGCGCAACTACCTGGCCTGAGAATCGAGCTCTCGGCTGTATCGGTGCTCATCTCGGCACCGAATGCGGAGCGTCACGCTGATGGAAGAGACCTCCGGCCCGATCACGAGATGCGATCAGGCAGGTCACGAATTGCCGTTGATCCGAGAATCGACGGCCACCCAGTGGTGGGTGATTAGGAGCGCTTGGCCTTTTTGGCTGCGCGCTTCTCTTTGAGGCTCTTGGCGGCAGGCTTCTTGGCGCTCTTGCCGGCTTTGTCTTTGTTGGCCATGGTGTCTCCAATCGATTGCCTCAGCCGATCGGTCCATTCTCGCAGATCATGCGCCTGCAGCCGACCGAACGATTGAATCACCTCAATCGGAGGCAAATGACGGTCAGTGCATTCGCCGTCGCAGTCGCAACAGTCTGAAGACGGCCACCGGACGAATCCGCTTGCTGCCGAGAGCGATCCGCCCCAAAAGGGACGAGACGTCTCCGAGTTTGACGAGCGTTCTCTTGCCCTCGGAAACCGTCACCGTGAGGCCGGCCGAGGCAAGTCGCTCAGCAACCTCACGGAGACGGTCGTTGGAAGGTGACTCCATCCCGGCAAAGGCAGCCGAGGCATCGGGTATGGCCCACTCGATGGCGCGGCCCTTGCCCGTGAGGGTGGTCGCAATTCCGGCGTGCTCTGCCGTGAGCACCCCAGTCACGTCCAGCCGGACGTTGGGGGGAAGGATTACTGATCCTTGTCTGTGGTGGAGATACTCAGGGTGCCATCGAGACGCCACCGGGCGGCGGGCGCATCGGGGGACGTCGAACGGGGGACATCGACCTTCATGTCCTCGAACTTGTAGTTGATCACCGCTTGCTTGCCGGTGAGGAAGTTCCACATCTCACGTCCGAGATCGGTGAAGCTGGTTTCGCTGCTCTCCATGGGCCATTCCTTTGCTCGATTGAAGCTTTCATTACTAAATACGAAGCGACCCCACCGTGTGGATGTCGACAATGCCGATGGCGCACGCCGGCAAGCACATCACCACGGTGCAAACTCGTAGTCTCAAACCCAGCTACCAGGGAGGACCGCATGGGATTCAGTGCATCGCTGTTCCGAGCCTTCCTGGCCGCCAACGTGTGGGTCTATCGCAAGACCGGGGGGCGGGTCGGATCGCAGGGTGGCAAGGTCGTCCTCCTGACCGCCACGGGGCGCCGCAGCGGGATGGAACGGACGCTTCCCTTGATGGGGATCACCGACGGTGACCGGATCCTGGTTGCCGCCTCGGCCGGCGGCGACGACAAGCACCCCGGGTGGTATCACAACGTGACAGCCAATCCCGAGGTCACTGTCCAACGAGGTCAGGACGTCTTCGAGATGAAGGCACGGACCGCAGGCCCCGACGAAAGACCGGCCCTGTGGGATCGGTTCGTGGAGAAGAGCCGCAACTTCGCCAAGTACGAGACACGCACGGATCGACAGATCCCGGTCGTGATCCTGGAGCCAAGGGAGAAGTCATGACCAGACGTGTCTATGCAGGCGGGACGATCGTCGATCCAGTCCTCGGGCGAACCGAGGCCGATGTCCTGGTCGAGGGGGACCGCATCCTCGAGGTCGGCAGCGGACTCGATGGCGACGAAGTCGTCGACTGCTCTGGCAAGTTCCTCACGCCCGGCCTGTTCGACTGCCACGTCCACCTCGCCTACACCCACATCAACCTGTGGCGCCATATCCACACCCCGCTGTCGTACAACTTCTACCTGGCGATCGGGAACATGATGCGAACGCTCGAATGCGGCATCACAAGCGTGCGTGATGCCTCGGGCGCCGACCTGGGTATGAAGGAAGCCGTCGACGACGGGCTCGTGCCTGGACCACGGATGCAGATCTCGCTGGCGATGATGAGCCAGACCGGCGGCCACGGCGACGGATGGAACCCGTCGGGGATCCCGGTGCGACTGGCAACGCAGTATCCGGGGAGGCCGTCGGGGTTGGCGGACGGTCCCGAGGAGGTCCGCAAGAAGGTGCGGGAGTTGGTGCGGGCCGGTGCCGACGTCATCAAGGTCGCCACCTCTGGCGGTGTGCTGTCGCCGCGTGACGAACCGACCCACGCCCACTACAGGCCCGAGGAGCTGGAGATCCTGGTTGCCGAGGCCGAGGCCGCCGGGATCTGGGTGATGGCCCACGCCCAGGCAGCCGAGGGCATCAAGAACGCCGTCCGCGCAGGGATCCGATCGATAGAGCACGGCATCTACCTGGACGACGAGGCAATCGAGCTGATGCTGGAGCACGGCACGTACCTGGTGCCAACCCTGGTTGCACCCACCGGAGTGGAGAAGGCGGTCGAGGCCGGGGCCCAGATCTCCGAGGCGGCCCTACGCAAGGCAGGCGAGGTCATCGAGATCCATCGCGAATCGTTCTCCAAGGCGGTTGCAGCCGGTGTCAACATCGCCATGGGCACCGACAGCGCAGTGACCCCTCACGGCGACAACCTGGAGGAACTCGAGCTGATGGTCGACGGCGGGCAGACGCCACAACAGGCGTTTGCCTCGGCGACCATCGAGGCCGCTCGGTTGATGGGCGTCAACGACGACCTCGGCTCGCTGGAGCCCGGCAAGCTAGCCGACCTCGTCGTTGTCGGTAGTGATCCTCTGGAGTTCTCGACGCTGAAGTCAGGCATCGAGCAGGTCTGGAAGGCCGGCAAACGGCTGGTGTGATGGAGGGAAGCAGTGCGGTCCTGCAGCACTGCCCTCTCCCCCCGTACTCCCCTCTCCCGCAAGCGGGACAAGGGGGAGACTGGAGTCAGGCGGACAGGGTCACTCGTACCTCGTCGAGGCTCTCGGGGTCGGCGATCATCGTGAGCTCGTCCCCGACCTTCAGAGAGGTGTGTCCGCTCACGACGACGGAGCTGGCATCACGCACCATTTCGAGCAACAAGACATCGGTCGGCAGCCTCAGATCACGGACGGCCACGCCGTCTAGGTCCCTATTCGAGACCTCCACCTGAGCAACGGTACGGGCGGGATCGCGCTTCATGAGCAGGGCGGCCGATTGGGGCGTGGTGATTGCCTGATCGAGGAGTGAGACCATCGCCGAACCGGGGTCGACGATGAAGGCGCCGAGCTCGACAAAGCGAGCGATGTGCTGGCCATTGACGGGACGGACCACCAATCGCTCGATCCCGTGTTCCTCCAGGGCGTACTCGAGAACAGCGGCGTTGGCTTCGTCGTCACCCAGCATGGCGACAACTGCGGCAACACCGTCGTCAAAGAGAGGATCGAGGGAGGCTGCATCGATCGAGGCCACATGTCTCTCGTCGACGTCGTCCGCCGCCAGGCGCTCGACGTGGCTGGCGTCCGTGTCGGCAACGATGACCCTCCAGCCGCTCTCCTGGAGTGACCGCGCCAGGGCGATCGACTGACCCTCGACACCCAGGATCACGGCACTGCGCGACCCCGGTGCTGGTGAGATCCCAGGTTCATGGGCCTCGCCGGCCCGACGAAGACCTGACTTGAGGAAGAGCGGCCCGAGGACCTCGTTTACCACCACGACGGAGATCACGAGGGTCGCAAAGGCATCGCCGAGCACCGGGAACTGGACGGCGACTTCCCTGGCCAAGCCAAGGGCGATGCCAGCCTGAGTGATCAGCGCCATCCACGTGATGCGAGAGAAGCGTCTCGGCTCACGGGCGGCCACGCTCCCGGCGGTGGACCCGATGCCTATGCCAATGGCCCGCACGATGAACAGGACCATGGCAACCGGAAGGATCGACACGAGCAGGTCGACCTTCAGGGCGAGACCCGTGATGGTGAAGAACGCCACGTACACGACGGGGCCGACCTCATGGAGCAGGTCGTCGAACTCGTCGCGGTAGCGGGTGAAGTTGGTCACGAAGAACCCTGCGATCAATGAGATCAGCAGCGGCTCGATGTAGACCTCGAACCCGAGGGTGTCGGTGCTCCAAACCTTGACAAAGTCGGCCAGCTCGTAGATCCCGAACCCAAGCGCAAGCACCAGCCCGATCTTGACGAACCGGTGCCATCCGAAGCTCATCACGGCGCCGAGCAGGTAGCCGGCCGCGACGCCAAGACCGAGGGCCGACAACAGGTCCAGGGCGAGCAGCCCGACGAAGCTCGCGCTGACTGAGGTGTCGGTCAGCAGGGGCGACGCCAGGGACGTCATCACTGCAAACAGGACGATGATCACCACGTCCATGACCACCGTGATGCCGAGCACCGTTCGGGTGAACGTTCCCCGCGCTCGAACTTCCTTGATCACCGCAATGGTCGAAGGCGGTGAGAGGGCCAGCAGGACGGTGGCACCCAAGAGTGCCGTGGCCAGCCGGGCCCCGGCTGAGAGGTCCTGGGTGAACGAGACGACCGCCGTCAACGCATAGATAGAAGCCGTCAACAGAGCGAAGGAGACCGCGACAACGCCTCCAACCACCGAGAGGATGGGGCGGAGACGCGCCCGCAATTCCTTGACGAAGAGCTCACTGCCGGCGACGAAGGCGATGACGGCCAGAGAGATCTCGTCTACGAACCGGAGATCCTCGGCAGCCTCGGACGGGAGAAGATCCAGGGCGAACGAACCCGCCAGCGCGCCGGCGAGCAGATACCCGGTGATCGTTGGGAGCCGCACCCTCTTGAACATGCCCCCGATGACGTGGGAGGCAAGACAGATGACGACGAACGCTGCGAGTATCCGAACGGTCTCCATCGGATGTCAGCTCAGCTGCGGCCGGTCAGGACCCGGAGCAGGGCACCGACCTCGAGATGGTCCTCGAGTGGATGGCGAAGCGGCAGTTCGGAGTGCACTTCGTACCGATTCCGTCGGCCGACTTTCTCGTGGCTCACGTATCCGTGAGCCTCGAGTTCGGCGACGATCCGCTGGACGGCGCGTTCGGTGATCCCGACCTTGACGGCGACGTCGCGCAACCTGATCTCGGGGTCATCGGCGATACACAGCAGCACATGGCTGTGGTTCGTCAGAAAAGTCCAGCCTGAGGAGTCCATACGCAGCATCATACGCTCCTTCTTACGTGAATCCCAATACGCAGTTGCGATTCATGCGAAGTAGGCATTGGCCAGCAACCCCACGAAGATCAGTGTGAGGAACACGAGGCCAGAAACCAGCTCGCGATCCATGTGGTTGTTCTTCATGTCTCCTCCTCTCACGGTCCAGTTGCGTCTATTGCGAGTAGCGAACGAACTGGCTCGACGGGGCTCTGGAACCCGTCGGGCTTGACGGCCAGGACACTGGACTCGAGAGTCCCCAGGGTCGACTCCGCCGTGTTGCCCATGAGCACGCCCGTGACACCGCTCCGAGCCAGCGTGCCGAGCACGACGACTCCAGCGTCGACCTTCTCCGCCGTCTTTGCGATGACGTCGATCGGTCGCCCTTTCACAAGGTGAACATCGACGTCCTGGCGATCGATACCGACGTCGGCCAAGAGCTTGTCGACACCTGATGTCGCCAGGTGCTCGGCCTCTCGAACCAGCTGATCCACCTCGGCGGATGGCATCTTGATCCGTCCGTGTCTGAGCAGGCTCTCGCCTTCGAGGCCCCACCCGTGAACCAGATGAAACCGGCCACGCCGTTGGACTGCGAGCGACGATGCCATTTGCACGAGCTTGCGATCGAGATCAGTGGGTTCGCCCTCTTCGAAGGGCCCTACTGCGGCCAGGACGTCTCCCGAACTCGGCACCTCGGGCCTCACGACCCATACCGGCACCGGCGACTTCCGAAGTAAGTGCATGGTGGTGGCTGCCCGCGACAGCCCCACGAGGCCCCCAGGTTGATCCGGCGGCGAGATGACCAGATCGTGGCCATGCTCCTGGACTCGCTGGATGATCTCGATGAACCCACGCCCCACCCCGACCTCGACGCGTGTCCGGACGTGCGGAATCTCACTCGCCAGCTCCTCGAGTTCGGCGATGCGAGCCTTTCGCATGAGCTCCTCGACATCCTCCGGCTGGAAGTCGCCGAGGACCGCCCGCCGCCCGAGGCGAATGGGGGTGAGTGAGTCGAAGATGGTCAACCGTGCGCCATTGGTCGTGGCGAGCTGCGCTGCTGCTCGCAGCGGCTTTCGCATGTCCACGTCTCTTGGCGCCACGACCAGGATCTCCTTGAACCTCTTCATCTGCAGTTACCTCCTGACAGGCCGACCGAATTAGACGACATGTGAATCATGAATTGGACTTGTGGTTTAACCGTAACATGCGTAATCTGATTCGTCAATAGGTTATCGCTATACAGAAATCCTGCTTTCAATGACTGGTGTATTGATCTTCATCGTCCTGGCACTCGTCGCAGCGGCGGCGGCCGTCGCCGTGACTCGAACCCGGGTGACCCTTGGTCTCGTCGCGTCCGCACCGCTGGCTGCGATGGCGATCTGGACTGCATTCGCTGCCGAGTCAGACGTACTCGAGGGAACCCCACTCACCGGGTCGATCGGTTGGCTGCCGACCCTCGGCGTCTCGTTCGACATCCACGTCGACGCCCTCTCGCTGGTGTTCCTCGGGCTGATTTCCACGATCGGCGCTGCGATCGCCGTCTACTCGGCGGTGTACCTCACCGACCTGGCGAAGGCCAGGCGGTTTCTGGCGCTTCTCGCCCTGTTTGCCGCAGCGATGACCGGCCTCGTCGCCGTCGACAACATCTATGGACTCTTCGTGTTCTGGGAGTTGACGACGATCACCTCCTACCTCCTCATCGGATTCGAGGACAGGAAGGGGAGCGCGCGAGCTGCGGCCCTTCAGGCGGTGCTCACCACCGGCATCGGAGGGCTCGCCCTGCTCGGTGGACTCGTCCTGTTGAGTCAGGAGACGGCAACAACGTCGATCTCTCAACTGGTGGCCAACCCCCCTACGGGAACGGTCGGCACCGTGGCGATTGCGCTCATCCTCATCGGCGCCTTCACCAAGTCGGCGCAGGTTCCGTTCCACTCCTGGCTTCCCGGGGCCATGTCGGCGCCGACTCCGGCCAGCGCCTATCTGCACTCGGCAACGATGGTCAAGGCAGGGATCTTTCTCCTGTTCCGGCTCTCTCCAGGGTTCTCCACGGATCCGATCTGGACACCAGTGGTGGTCACGGTCGGTCTGATCACCATGGTGATCGGAGCGTGGAGAGCACTCAGGCAGACAGACCTCAAACTGCTGCTGGCCTACAGCACGGTCAGTCAGCTCGGCTTCATCACGGCGCTCACCGGTACCGGCTCCCCAGCGATGCTTCATGCCGGGCTGGCCGTGCTCGTCGCACACGCACTCTTCAAGTCGGCCCTCTTCCTCACCACCGGGTCGATCGACGCCATCGCCGGCACCCGGGACATCCGGGTCCTCTCAGGACTCGGGCGGCGGCGGCCCACGCTCGCCGCCGTCGGCGTCCTTGCGGCGGCGTCGATGGCCGGTGTCCCTCCCCTTCTCGGGTTCGTCACCAAGGAAGCTGCCTTCTCGGCACTCATCGATACTGGGCAATGGGCGGCACTTGCCGTCGTCGCCATCGCTTCGGTAGCGACCGTTGCGTACTCGCTCCGATACCTGTGGGGAGCGTTCGCCACGAAACCCCCGTCACCAGAGGCCGACCCCAAAGGATTCGACGCGCCCGTGGCTCCCATGGGGCTCGTCCTGCCTCCCCTCGTGCTCGGAGTCGCCGGCGCCGTCACCGGACTGTTCCCGGGTCTGGTGAACCGGTTCGTCTCGGCCTTCCAGCCCGGAAAGCTGCCCCTAATACCTGGATGGAAGCCCGCCCTCGCCGTGTCGGCCGTGGTCGTTGCTGCGGGTGTCCTCGTCCATTGGCACCGGGATCGGGTGGGACGCACCCAGGACCGAGTCGGGAGTCTCACAAGGAGGTTGCCGTCGGGCGACCGCGCTTATCGAGGAGCCGTGGCGCTGTTGAACCGGGTCGCCGACCGCACCACGGGCCTCGTCCAGAGCGGGTCGCTGCCCGTGTACCTCTCCACCATCCTGGTCGCCACCGTCTCTGTCCCTGCGGTCGCGTGGTTCTCCAGTGGCAGCAGCGTCGACCTTCACCCGTTGAGTGTCTCGGTTGGTGAGATCGCGCTCGCCGCCCTGGTCATCACCGCCGCCGTCGCCGTTACGCGGGCCCCCAGCCGTATGGTCGCGGTCCTCCTCCTCGGGGCGGTCGGGTATGCGATCGCCGGAATCTTCGTCATCTACGCAGCGCCGGACCTTGCATTGACGCTGCTTCTGGTCGAGACGATCACCGTGGCGATATTCGCGTTCGTCCTCACGAAGGTGCCACGTCGGTTTGAACAGGAACGAAGCCGGTTCTTCGGCCGATTCCGAGCAGTACTGGCTCTTGGGGTCGGCGGATTCGTCACCGCAGCATCGATCATCGCCTCGCGGCAGCGGTCGGGGCCGAGCGACAGCGAGATCTACGCCGAGCTGGCACCTACCGCTGGGGGGTCCAACGTTGTCAACGTCATCCTCACCGACTTCCGCGCCCTCGACACCCTCGGCGAGATCACTGTCCTCGCGGTGGCGGCCATCGGCATCACCGTGCTGGTGCGGGGCCTGCGCTCGGAGCCAGGAGAAGGCACATGAAGGTGAGGCCCTCGCTCCTGGTGGAGACCGGCGCCAGGACGATGGTGCCGACACTCCTCGTCGTCTCCGCCTTCCTCCTCGTGGTCGGACACGACTCTCCCGGCGGAGGTTTCGTGGGAGGTCTCCTCGCGGGTGGAGCACTCCTCGTTGTCTTCCTCTCGGGAGGACGTGCAGCAGTCACTTCCATGCTGCCGGTTCCGGCCGGAGCGATCCTCGGAGCGGGCATCATGACCGCAGTGGCCACCGCTATCGGTGGCCTCGTGTTCGGCAGAGCCCTCCTGGATGCCGGAAAGCTGGAGATCGACGCAGGCTGGTTCGGTTCGTGGTCGGTCGGGTCGGCGCTGTTGTTCGATGTCGGCGTCTTCCTCGTCGTCGTCGGCCTGGTGTCCACGGTGCTTCTCCAGCTCGGCGATCCCGAGGAGCGCGAAGAATGAGTGTCGTCCTGGCCGTCACGGCAGGTGCCCTGGTCGCAGCCGGCACCTACCTGCTGCTGCAGCGTCTGTTGACCCGGATCGTGATCGGTCTCGGGCTCATTGCTCACGGGGCCAACCTGGTCCTCCTCGGTTCTGGCGGTCCGCCGGCAGCGCCGCCCGTGATCGATGGGAGCGGCGCCCCCATCTCCGACCCCTTGCCACAGGCACTGGTACTGACGGCGATCGTGATCACCTTCGGCGTCACGGCCTTCCTTCTCGCCCTGGCCTACCGCAGCTATCTGCTCACGAGTTCCGATGGCGTAGAGGACGACGTGGAGGACCGGCGGATCGCTGGCTTTGCCGGCGGAGGCAGCACATGACAACTGTCGTGTCGTTGCTGGTGGCCGTGCCGTTGGTAGCCGTTGGGCTGGCTCTCGTTCTGCCGAGCCTGGCGCTCCGTCGTGCCGTGTCGATGGCTGCCTCGCTGGCAAGCCTGGTGCTTTCGGTCATCGTCCTCGTGTCGGTCGATGGCGGCGATGCCATCTCGGTCGCAGTAGGCGGATGGACCGCACCTATTGGGATCCAGCTCGTCGCAGACCGCTTCGCCGGCCTCATGCTGGCTGTGTCATCGACGGCGCTCTTTGGCGTCCTGGCGTACGCCGTTGGACAGCGCGACACCGACGACGCCTTCCCGGCGTTCCACGCCACGTACCACGCCCTGGCAGCCGGAGTTGCCCTCGCTTTCCTGACCGGTGACCTCTTCACGCTCTTCGTGGCCTTCGAGATCATGTTGACGGCCAGCTACGTGCTCATCACCCATCGTTCGGAAGCCGCACAGGTGAGGTCCACCATGACGTACGTCGTCGTCGGCCTGGTGGCATCGGGCTTGTTCCTCATTGGCATTGGGCTCGCATATGCGGCGACGGGGACGGTGAACCTCATCGAGATGGCCGACCGTCTCGGTGACGTGGACAGCGGCACTCGAGCCGGCATCGGGTGGCTGTTCTTCATGGTCTTCGGGATCAAGGCAGCGATCTTCCCGCTCTTCTTCTGGCTTCCCGACTCGTACCCGACCGCCGTGACACCGGTGACCGCGATCTTCGCCGGTCTCCTCACGAAGGTAGGGGTCTACGCCATCGTGCGGACCCAGACCCTCCTGTTTCCTTCCGACGGTCCATCGACGTTCATCCTGATCATCGCCGGGTTGACGATGGTGATCGGGGTCCTCGGTGCCATCGCCCAAGGTGATATCAAGAGAATCCTGTCGTTCCACATCATCAGCCAGATCGGCTACATGATCATGGGACTGGGCTTCTTCACCGTGGCCGGCCTCGCTGCGGCCATCGTGTTCATCGTCCACCAGGTGATCGTCAAGACAGTGATGTTCCTGGTGGGCGGTCTCGTCGAGACATCGTCCGGCACAGGGCGCCTCCGTGATGTCAGCGGGGTCCTTCACAGGTATCCGGTGATTGCCGTGCTCTTCCTGCCTGCGGCGTTGAGTCTCGCCGGCCTCCCACCGTTCTCAGGGTTCGTTGGAAAGCTGGCCCTCGTCCAGGCCGGGTTCAGTGCCGGTCAATGGATCGTGGTCGGCGTGTCGCTCTTCGCCAGCATCCTGACTCTGTTCTCCATGACCAAGATTTGGGCGGGAGCCTTCTGGGGCTCCCCCACAACGAACCTCACAAGGCGACCGGGCCGGGCCATGGTTGCAGCCACCGGAGGCCTGGTTGCGGTCAGCCTCTTCATCGCATTCGCAGGTCAGCCGCTGCTCGAGGTCGCCACCCGAGCTGCTCAGGACTTGCTCACCGGCGGCGCAGTGACGATCGGAGGGTCATGATCGTCGCAACGAACATCGCCTTCGCCCTCTTCGCGGTAGCCGGGGCACTGACCATGGTGCGCCTGTGGAAGGGACCGAGCCTGGCCGACCGCATGGTTGCGCTCGACACGCTGCTGTTCAGTGGCGCCGGCGCCCTCGCAACATACGTCGTACGCACCGGCGAGACCTCGTTCGTCCCTGTGATCGTCGTCCTGGCGCTCGTGGCGTTCATCGGAACCCTCGTGGTGGCGCGAGCCATTGAGAGCCTCACACCATGATCGACATCATCGCCATCGTCGCCGTTCTCACCGGAGCCACCCTCTCCGTGCTCGGTGCCGTTGGGATGCTCAGGTTCCCCGATGCCTTCCTGCGGATGCACGCGGCCACGAAGGCGGCAACGCTCGGCGTGATTCTCACGACGCTGGCGGCGTCCCTGGAGGTGGACGCCTTCGGCGCCGTTGCGCTCCTGGTGCTCGTCACGGCGTTGCTGTTCCTGTCGGTGCCGCTGGCGACGAGCCTCCTTGCCAGGGCCGCCTACCACGACCCCACGACGCATCGAGTGCCCCTGACCCGCGACGACCTCAAAGACCGGCCCGAGGCGGCTGACTCGACTGCTACTTCTGACCGGCCTGGGGAGACCATCCTGCTCGTCGGTTGGTTGGTGGTTGTGTGGATCGCCCTCTTCGCCACCGGAACGGCCGGCGTGATTGCGGGTGCCGTCGGAATCGCGCTGATCGTGTCCCTCAGCCTGCCGGGCTACCGGCCGCGATGGCCCCGAGGCGTGTTCAAACCGGTTGCCTTCGTCCGATTCCTGATCGCCTTCTCACGAACGATCGTTGCGGCGAACATCGACGTCATCACTGCCGTGATCGGGCGACGAGAGCTGCGGCCCGCAATCGTCGGGCTCCCGCTGCGGGTGACGACCCGGACCGAGGTCACGCTGCTGATGAACGTGCTGACCTTCACGCCTGGAACCGTCGCCCTGGAACTCCACGACCAGACGCTGTACCTCCATGTCATGGACCTGCAGGACGAGACCGCCTTCACCGACGCGTTCCTGGACATGGAGAGCCGCATCATCGACGCCTTCGGCACACCCCTGGAGCGCCGACGAGCAACGAGGTAGATCACCCGCCCTGTCCCCCTACCCCCTTGTCGTCATCGCTGAGACAAGTGAATCCCCCCTCCCCCTCAGTCGCTTCGCTCCATCGGGTACTCCCCCCATGTGTGAGGGGAGAGTCAGAACCTCAGCTGTCTGAGATCAGGGCGAGGATGTCGTCGCCGTAGGTCTCGAGTTTGGTGGCGCCGATTCCGGTGACCGAGAGAAGCTCGCGTTCGGTGGTGGGGCGGATGCGGGCGATCTCTTCGAGGGTCTTGTCGTTGAAGACGATGTAGGCGGGGACGTTGCGGTCGCGGGCTGTCTGGAGACGCCACGCCTTCAGAGCCTCCACCAGCTCGGGAGCCGGCTCGTCTCCGGAGGCCGACATCA
>JABDIW010000493.1 GCA_013003515.1 Acidimicrobiia bacterium | reverse complement strand
CGTCGGCGCTTCGGCGCTCGATGAGCACGCCACGGCGACGATGGCGAGCGCCGCCGCCAGTGCCCCGGCCCTTGTCAGTCTCACCCAGTCCATTGTCGGCATGCTCTCACGGCACTTGAGGTACCGTCCGCATATGCAGCCATTCGACTCGCCCACCGAGGCCGCGTTCCGGGCCAAGGCCCGATCCTGGCTTGCCTCTCATGCCGAACCGCTCCCCATCGATCGGGTAGCTCCCTCAGCGATCATCGCCGAGTGGACGCCGGAGGAAGAGGAGCAGAAGCTCGCCGAGGCCCAGGAGTGGCAGCGCCTCAAGTTCGATGCCGGATGGGCCGGGATCTCCTGGCCTCGGACGGTCGGCGGCAGGGGAGGCAGCGTCATGGAGGATCTGATCTTCCGCGACGAGGAGGCCACCTTCGATGTGCCCCACGACGCTCTCGGGGTCGGAATCGGATGGTGTGGCCCTGCCGTTCTCCAGCACGGCTCGACCGACCAGCACGCCCGGCTTCTGCCCGACCTGCTGCGCGGCGACGAGATCTGGTGCCAGCTCTTCTCCGAGCCGGGAGCCGGCTCTGACCTCGCCGGGCTGAAGACGCGGGCTATCCGCGACGGCGACGAATGGGTGCTCAATGGTCAGAAGACCTGGACGACATTTGCCCAGCACTCGGACTGGGGGCTGTGTGTCGCCAGACACGACGCCGACTTGCCCAAGCATCGGGGTCTCTCCGCGTTCATCGTGGACATGGCATCGCCCGGCATCGAGGTGAGGCCGGTGAAGCAGATGACCGGTTCGCAGAACTTCAACGAGGTGTTTCTCTCCGACGTTCGCGTGTCTGACGAAGATCGCATCGGTGACGTCGGCGAGGGCTGGGGCGTCGTGATCACCACCTTCCTGTGGGAGCGGGTCAACCTGCTTGCCGGTGGCGAGCGGATCCTCGGTGGGCTTCAGGAGTTCATCAAGGCTCGCGGTCGTGAGGCCGCTCCGGAGATTCGGGACAGGTTCATCGATCTGTACATCCGCGCCGAGACGATCCGTTTCTCCACCATGCGCCTGCTGACCGCCGTCAGCCAGGGGGGTCTCCCCGGTCCGGAGGGATCGACGCTGAAGCTGGCGGCGACGGCGACGCTGTCGGACATCTATGAGCTTGCACTCGACGTGATGGGGCCCGAAGCGATGCTCGCCGCCGATGTGGCGCCGGGTGGAGGCGAATGGCATGCCGGGTTTCTCGGGATGCCCGGTCTCCGGGTGGGTGGTGGAACTGATCAGATCCAGCGGAACATCATCGGGGATCGGGTTCTCGGCCTGCCGCCGGACATCCGGGTCGACAAAGACCTGCCGTTCCGTGAGGTCCCCGGCTAGCGCCAGGCATTCCCGCTGGGTTACGTCCGGTCTCGCAGTGTCACCGCGGTCCCGGTGAGCGTGATCAGCAGGCGATCACCGAGAGGTGTGTAGTTCATCGACACACCGATGACGGCGTGGGCGCCTCGTTCCACCGCTTCCTCGATGAGCCCGCGATGTCCCACGGCCCGGCCCTCTGCGAGGGTCGATCCGAGATGGTGAAGGTCGCCGCCGTGGGCTTCGATGGCCACTTCGGCCGTGACGACACCCAGATAGGTGTCGACCACCCACCGTGACAACTCCTGCGTCGTAGACACAACGGGGCGCCAGACGGCGTCCTCCCTGCTGGCGCCAACCCATCCCTGCGCGGATCCCTGCCACTGCGTGCCCCATCGGTCACCCATCCCGAAGTGAGCGGAGTCGACGGTTGCCAGCTCGTCGCGGGCCCTCGGGGTGACGTCGACGATCACGTGGATCGGGTCCTCGCCAGAGGCGGGCAGGGGACCGGGAAGCGGAAGGGGCGAGGCACCCGGAATCGAGGCTTCCGGAGTCGGTTGATCCGGTTCATCCGGAGTTGTGACGACCGTCGCCGAGACCGGAACGTCGGCAGGTTCGTCCGTAGGCCGTCCGTGTGCGCCGGAAGGCTCCCAAGGCAGGTCGTGCGTCTCGGGCTGCCGCGGGGCAAGGCCGCCGTTCTGGTCGGCTTGGCCGGAGAGTGCGGTCAATGCCTGCTGGAGCCGGCTCCGGGGACGGCGCTGCGGGCGCCAGGCGTCCCGAAACGGCGCCGGTTCAGAATCCGGGGTGGTGTCAGGTGAGCGTTCCACGGCCGGGCCGAGGATACCCTGGGGCACGATGCGCATCTCCGTGATATCGATGTTCCCCGAGTACCTCGAGGCGCCGCTTGCCGCGAGCCTGGTGGGAAAGGCTGTGAACGATGGCCTGGTCGAGATCGAAGTCGTCGATCTGCGTGACTTCGGGCACGGTGTGCATCGCACCCTCGACGATGCCCCGTTCGGCGGTGGAGCGGGCATGGTGATGATGGCAGAGCCCCTGGCTCAGGCTGTGGAGTCGCTGCCTGCCGGGAACCGGGTCCTGTTCGCCGCGGCGGGCAAGCCCATGAGCCAGGACGACCTCGATCGGTGGGCGGGGCTCGACCACCTGGTGCTCGTGTGCGGTCGGTACGAGGGTGTCGACGAGCGGTTCACCGAGTCACTGATCGACGAGGAGGTCTCCATCGGCGACTACGTCCTGTTGGGTGGCGAGGCCGCGGCCCTGGTGGCCATCGAAGGGGTCGTTCGCTTGCTGCCCGGTGTGGTGGGAAACCCCGACTCGATCGTCGCCGAGTCCTATCGAGATGGGCTTCTCGAAGAACCGCATTACACACGACCCTCTGAGTGGCGGGGTCGGCCGGTCCCGGACGTGCTGCTGTCCGGCAACCATGCCGCGATCGACGAGTGGCGAGAAGCGCAACGCCAGGAACGGACGAGATCGCGACGCCCCGACCTCGTCGGCGACGATCCCGCGGAGAGTTCGCCAACCACCTGAACCACCGTTACACTCGCTGCGCTTCGCTCTGGAGGACCCTCCCGTGAACACCATCGATCAGATCGAGTCCGCTCTGCTGCGCGACGACATCCCGGACTTCGCCCCTGGCGACAACGTCCGGGTCGACGTGCGCGTCATCGAAGGCGGCCGTGAACGCGTGCAGGCGTACGAGGGCGTTGTCATCGCTCGTAAGGGAGCCGGCTCCCGCGAGACGTTCACCGTGCGCAAGGTCAGCTTCGGTGTCGGCGTCGAACGAATCTTCCCGGTCCACGCTCCCATCATCCACACCATCGAGGTGCTGCGCCGCGGCAAGGTCCGGCGCGCCAAGCTCTACTACCTGCGGGATCGGATCGGCAAGGCGACCCGCATCAAGGAAAAGCGGACCTGATCCGCATTCCCGCCGTTGAGCGGTAACGTCGCTACGTGACGACTCCTCCCGCTGAACCGCCCGCCCCGGAGCTCTACGAGGACGCCCACGCAGTCGTCGAGCGTCTCCGCCGCGGGGTCAAGGACGACAAGGATCGCGAGGAGGCCCACCGGTCGTTTTGGCGTGAGCTGCCGGTCCTCATCCTGATCGCGCTCGTGGCTGCCGTCATCATCAAGACCTTCTTCATCCAGGCCTTCTTCATCCCCAGTGGGTCAATGCTGGAAACACTGCAGCTCAACGATCGAGTCATGGTCAACAAGCTGTCCTACACGTTCTCGGAGGTCGACCGCGGCGATGTCGTGGTGTTCGACCAGTTCTGTGGAGCCACGGATCCGAATGAAGGCGAGAATCTGGTTGAGAAGGCCTTTCGCAACGTCGCCGAGGCGATCGGGCTGTCGACTCCCGAGTCCGACTTCATCAAGCGGGTGATCGCCACCGAAGGGGAAACCCTCGAGATCGCCGACGGCACGGTGATGATCGACGGCACTGCCATCACCGAGCCGTACCTGGCAGACTCGTTGGATCTCCCGTCGAGCCTCAACTACGGGCCGATCACCGTGCCCGAAGACCACGTGTTCGTGATGGGCGACAACAGGGACAACTCCAAAGACAGTCGATCGTGTGGCCCGATTCACCAGGGTCAGATCGTGGGCCGGGCTTTCGTGATCATCTGGCCGCCGAGTCACTGGACGGGTCTGTGAACACGACCCCACTTCTGATACAACCGAAGTCGCTTCGGCGGCCCGGGACCGGGAGGAAGCGATGAGCGAGGAAGACCTCGAACGGTTCGAGACCGATGTCGAGCTCAAGATCTATCGCGAGTACCGCGATGTCCTTCCGATGTTCCGCTACGTCGTGGAGACCGAGCGGCGGTTCTACCTGGCCAACTCGGTGTCGATCTCGACGAAGGAATCGGGATCGGCCGTGTACTTCGAGATCGAGCTGGAGGATGCCTGGGTTTGGGACATGTATCGCCCGGCCCGTTTCGTCAAGACCGTGAAGGTGATGACGTTTCGCGATATCAACGTCGAAGAGCTGGAACCTCCCAGCACCATCTGACGCCGGCTTCGGTCGGGAGGCTGGGCGAGGTCCTTGCTGCTCGGTTTCTTGAGAGCCGAGGTGGAATTGTCGTGGCTCGCAATCGTCGGGTCGGTCGTCACGAGGTGGACCTGGTCGTAGAGATGGACGGGATGCGGGTCGCCGTCGAGGTGAAGACCCGCCGCGCCGGCGTTCACATCGATCCGACCGAGCGCATCGACGACGAGAAGATGGAGTCCCTCTACGCGGCGGCCGCCGAGCTGAAGTGCGGTCGCATCGACTCCGTAGGGGTGACGATCGCTCCGAGCGGAGTCCGGGTGCGGTGGTTTCAGGACGTCGGGTGACGGGCTCAACGCCGTCGGGTGCGCTGTTCGCGGTACCAGCACCCCCGGTGCCAGTGGCGTCTGAGGT
>JABDIW010000209.1 GCA_013003515.1 Acidimicrobiia bacterium | reverse complement strand
AGCCGATCCGCCACATGATGCAGTTCTCGACCCCAGCCACGGTGCCTCGCCGAACCTGCATGTACGTGAACGCCTCGGGATTGAGATCCACGTCGGTGCAGACTCGACCGACCAGCTCGCGGGACTTTGGTCCGGCGACGTTGATCGACGTGTATGCGGTGGTGACCGGGGTGCAGTGCACCTGCCAGTCGGGGTGTTCGGTCTGCAACCAGTTCTCGACCCACTCCCAGACCCGGGCTGCCCCCGAACTGGTCGTGGTCATGAGGTAATGCTCTTCCCCGAGTCGGGCGGTCACACCATCATCCATGACGACGCCGTCCTCGGCACACATCATGCCGTAGCGGACCCCGCCGATCGGCAGCTTCGACCACTTGTTCGTGTAGAGCAGGTTGAGCAACTTGGGCACGTCTGTCCCCTGCAGATCCAGCTTGCCGAGTGGGGTGACGTCGATGATGCCGACATTTTCCCGCACGTTCGTGACCTCAGCGGCGGGATCGCCATAGTGCTCGGGACGAATCCATGCGCCCGCCAGAATCGGTGTGGCGTTGTTGGCGACATGCCATGGGTGGATCGATGACACTCGCTCGGGTTCGAAGATCCGTCCGGCCAGTGCCCCCAACGTCGGTGGCGCATACGGCGGACGCCACACCGTGGTGCCGACTTCCGCGATCGTCTCGCCTCGGGCCTCGGCCAGTATGGCGACGGTGTTGACCGTCTCCAGCTTGCCTTGCGCCGGACCCATCGTTGCCGTCGTGTAGCGCTTCAGGAGCTCGACCGAGTCGTAACCCTCCTTCGTCGCCGACACGAGATCCTTGGAGCCCACGTCCTCGCTGTAGTCGACGATGCCGTGGGTGGTCGATCGGTACAGCTCCGGGTGATCGGCGCGGGTGAGTGAGGCGCGTTCATCGGTCGGCATCGGCGCCGCGCTACCGGCGACGGCCGCGGCTCGGGCTGTTGCTGCCTGCAGATGGTGGGCCACAACTGCGGCTCGGCCCGCAGCGAGGGCGCCGGTCTCGCG
>JABDIW010000470.1 GCA_013003515.1 Acidimicrobiia bacterium | reverse complement strand
TCGGCCCGTTGGCCGAGCCCGTGTCGCTGCAATCGATCTGGTTCGAGCGGTCGGACTCGATCGGCTCGAACCGCCTCAATGCCGGCTCGGTGATGGTCGACGATCTCGTTCTCGTGGATGCAGATGGCTCCGAGACCCCGTTCGAGTCCGAGGTCTTCGACACCATGACTCCCCGTATTGGCATCACCGCCGACCGGGGGGTTTCCGGCCAGCGGGCCGCCGAGGGCTACTACTCGACGGTACCCGAGGGCGAGGTCGTTCCAGACGATCTGAGAACGAGCCCGCTGTCACGGGACGGCTCCGTCACCTGGATCCGTTTCCCGACCCGAAGCCGCCTTCAGGCGACGCCGCACTTCCGTACCGATCCCGAGTGGATGAACGTCATCCTCGATCGCGAGGCCGCATCGATTGCCGGGCTCGACGTGGGTGAGACCACCCAGTTCAGCGTCGGGGGGCAGCTGATACCGGGGACCGTGGTCTCGTTCGTCGACCGGGTCCCGACGATGAACGACAACACCCGCGAAGGTCGGATGATCGTGGACCTCGGGGCGATCAACGCCTGGCTCAACGGAACACCCACCTGGAGCCTCAACACCAACCTGGCCCGATTGGCCACCCCGGACGAGCTGTGGGTCGCCACGGACGACACGGACTCGGCCACCCGGGTCGTCGTCTCCCAGCTCGACGACGAACCGGACCTGGTGGTGACCCTCGCCAGCCAGCAAGCCGACTTCTCCAGCCGGCCGGTGCAGGTCGGTTTGGTGGCCATCCTGTTCGTCGGTGCGTTCACCGGCATCGTCCTCGCCCTGGCCGGCGTCACCGGCTACGTGCTGCTGGCGGTGTCACGGCGGGCCAGGGAGATGGGAGTCCTGCGAGCCCTCGGCTTCGGCCGCTCCGGAGTGGCAACGACTTTCGCCGTGGAGCAGCTGGTGGTGCTCGGCCTGGGGGCATTCATCGGTGTCGTGTCGGGGGTCCTCTTGATGTGGGTGATGCTCCCATTCCTGCAGCTGGGGGAGACGGCCAAGGAGATCGATCCCCCGGTTCTTCTGACCGTGCCCCGCAGCCTTCTCGCCATCTACGTCGTCGTGGTCGGGTCGCTGCTGATCGTCTCGGTGATCTGGGCGACCCGACGAGTGTCGGTGCGCAGGATGAGCGAGGTGCTCAGGGAGGTGGAGCGCTGATGGCCATCATCGACTGCCGCAACGTCATCAAGATCCACAAGCAAGGCAACCTCGAGGTGGTGGCGCTTCAGGGTCTCGAC
>JABDIW010000462.1 GCA_013003515.1 Acidimicrobiia bacterium | reverse complement strand
CCAGGGCACGGCGTGATAGAGCGAACTGGTGGTGTAGAGGGCCACGAACCCCAACCCGAAGACGATGATCGCGATGCGGGTAGGCCATGTGGGCGTGCGAACCAGCAGCAGGATGGTGGCTACGACGGCGGCGACCGCAGCGCCGCCGTGGAGGAACCCACGGACCGGGTTCTGCATCTTGCCGAGGGTCATCCGGTGCATCGCGGTCCCATCATGGTCGGTCTTGGGATCTTGCGGGAGCATCCATGGCCAGGAAGTCCCCGGTGCGCAGGACACCCAACGCCAGCCGCGCGATACGAGGGAGGACAGGCCACGCCTCGGCTTTCGAGATGAGGCGGGGTGACGTGAGCCGGATCTCGTCTCCGCCATATTCGAGGACCGCGGTTCCCGACGAGAGCACGTTCTGAACCCAGTCTGCCGAAGGGCCATAGGTCAGGGCGAAGACGAAGCGATGGCCATCCGGAAACGAATTCAGCGGCGTCCGGTGCTCGATACCCGAGCTGCGTCCGATATGGCGAAGTGCGCAGTAGGGAGGGCGATTGGCGAGCCGGATCAGGATGCGGTTCGTGACTTTGCGGTTGAACCTGGCGAGCCAGCGGGGGAGCCGCACGACCTCAGTGGAGCGACGGCTCGAGGACAACCCGCTTGGTGACCTCGAAGAGCTCGTTCTCGTAGTCATCGGGATCCCAGCCTCCGTCGATCACGAGCATCTCGTACACCTCCATCGAGTGGAGCATGTCGATGAGGTCGGCTGCCGTGTCGGGATCGAGTCCGTCCCGCAGCGATCCACCGGAATGAAGTCGCTGCGCCAGCTTCAGGTGAGCAGAACGGCGCCTTTGGCGCCGTGCATCGTGAGCGGCGGCAACGGTGTCGTCGTGGCGACGATGTGAGAGCAGTGATCGGCCGGCGGGGTAGAGGTGGTGGTGGTGCGTCATCGATCGGCGAGCGGCGGCTCGCAACGAGTCGTGGGGATGGTCGTGGTCGTTGATGGCCTCGAGTGAGACATCCCCATCGTGGACCTGATGGACGTCGTCGACGACCGCCACCATCAGGTGGTTCTTCGACGGGAAGTGGTTGTACAGCGCCTGGCGTGAGATCCCTGCCCCTTTGGCCACTTGTTCCATCGTGACCAGATGCTCCGGGCGATCCGACACCATCGCATGGGCGACGTCGAGCAGCCGGCGGTGAGTCCGCTCCCATTTTGTTGACATGTGTCAACCTTACCATTAGTTTACGCGTGTCAAGTTCGAGGTCGAGCACCGGGCGGTCTCGGCCACAGGGGGGAGTGTCACCACTGGTGGCGCCGACGGAGAGGCACCCGTCGCAGTGGCCGTGTGGCCGCCGGTGTCCGACCTCGAACCGGCATTTGGTGGGGTCGACGGCTGCACCCAAGATCCACCAGGACTCCGAGTCGATTGCGCTCAGCTGCGTCGCGCCGTGCGAGGGCGCATTCGCGTCGGTGTGATGCCGAGGTACCCGCCGATGGCGAGCCAGGCCTCGTTGGCAAACTCGAACTCCCGGGCGTAGCGGGGGTTCTGGAACTGGAACCGCATCATCACCATCCCATCGGTGACCGTCGACGCGTACGGCCGGTAGGCGAGGGCCCTCCAGTATCCGAAGGGGAAGACGCTGCGCCTCCACGGCACGTCGAAGCGGTCCACTCTCCGAGCATGGAGTGTGCAGTAGGGAGACGTGAGGTCGACCGTGTGCCGGTTCGTGATCCGTGCGCCGGCCGGTATCCCCCGGTCGTCAGCGACATGCGTCGCCAGCGATCGCATCAACGTCGCCGGCTCACAACACACGATGCACCTGTGGGGGAAGTTGATGGCCCTGCCACCGTTGAGACGGCCGAGCGGCACCCTCAGGTCGACGTGTGGTCGCCTGGCGGACCTCATGCGAGTGCCTCCCTTCGGGTGAGGTCATCATCTACGACCAGATGGGGATCGGATAGGGACGAAAGTCCACCACCATCACACGGTGAGCGGCGTAGCCTCTGCCGGTGGATCGCATCGCCCGCCTCATCGTCGAACGTTCTCGAGTCATCCTCGTCCTGACGGCTCTGGTCTCCGTGCTGGCGGCATCGATGTTGTTCCGGATGCAGTTCAACGCCGACATGGCCTCGTTCGTTCTCGAGGGCAACCCGACCGGTGAGGAGTTCAAGGAGCTCCAGGACAAGTACTCGACGGCCGACCCCATCAACGTCATCGCCACGCTGACCGATGGCTCGACGTATCGGGACCTCGACGGCATCGTCAAGCTGGCGTTGCTGACCCGAAGTCTCGACAATGTCGAGGGTGTCGCCGAGGTGGGCTCGCTCATCCCCGACGTCAACCCTCTCACCGGTGAACCGCTTGGGCCCGAGTCGCTGGCCGACCTCGCCGGCATCGACGTCGGAACCCTCATCGCCCAGAACCCGGCCGCCTCGCTGCTCATCGACGAGTCGGCGACCTCGACCCTCGTGTTCGTCGTGCCGGGGGAGGACAGCGTTGCCGCTGCCCGGGCCGTCGACGACATCGAAGCCCCCTCCGGAATGGAGCTGACGTTCTCGGGGAACCCGACCGTCTTCGCGCGGGTGCTCGACCAGTTGTCCTTGATCCTGCTCGTCGTTCCTCCGCTGGTGATCATCCTGCTGATCGGCACGTTCTACGCCACCATCGGCGATCGACGTCTCAGCGCGTTGGCCATCCTCCCGGCGGTGCTGGGCTCGCTGTGGACGTTCGGACTCATCTTCGGGCTGGGGCGCGAGGTCGACATCGTCACCGTGATCGTCCCGATCTTCGTGATCGTGATGGGATCTGCCGACGGTCTTCACTTCGTCACCCACTTCCAGCAGGAAGCCGAGGAACCTGACGCAGTGAAACGGACCGCGTCTGCGCTGCGCCACGTCGGCATCCCGATGATCCTCACGACGGTCTCGAC
>JABDIW010000014.1 GCA_013003515.1 Acidimicrobiia bacterium | reverse complement strand
GCCATCCCCCTGATGATCGGCCAATCGATCGTCGTTCTCGACGAGACGTTCATGTCGGTGTTCGGTGACCGGGTGGGAGACGGCGCCCAGACCCACCTGCAATTCGCCAGGCGCACGATGTTCGTTCCCATCGGCGTCATCGCCCAGGCCGCCGGAGTCGCCGCCTACCCGGCGTTGGCACGGCTGTTCGCCGCCGGCAAGAAGCAGGCCATGGCCGACACGGTCGACAAGACGGTCGGGTACGTGCTGGCGCTCTCGATGGCGGCGGCCGCTCTCTTGGCCGCACTGAGCATCCCCGTGGTCCGGGTGCTGTTCGAGCGAGTCCGGTTCACCCCCGAAGACACGACAGCGACGGCATCGGCCCTCTTCTTCTACGCGCTGGCCATCCCCATCTGGGGCGTGCTCCAGATCGTGACTCGCGCTTTCTATGCGCGACGCCAGATGTGGACCCCCGTGGCCGTCGGGACCGGGGCCACCGTGGTGGCCGTCCCCCTCTACATCGCGCTCGAGGCGAGCCTGGGCCTCCGAGGAGTGGCCCTGGCGTCTGTCTCCGTACTCGCCCTCTACACGGTGGTGCTGGCGTGGCTGTGGTACTCGACCGTGGGCCTGGACCGCCTCGTCAAGCTGGGCACAGTGGCCTTCCGGGCGTTCCCGCTCGCCGTTGCCGGTGGCTTCGCCGCCTGGGCCGGCGCCTGGCTCATCGGCCAGGTCATCGACCCCACCAGCTTCGCCGGCGCCGTGAGTGCCGTCCTAGTCGGCACTGCAGCCTTCGCCGCAGTAGCAGCAGCCGGCGCCCTCACCGGTTACCGGCTGGTCGCAGCCGGTAACCAGCTACCAGCCACCAGCTACCAGCAAGAAGCTGTCGACTGACGACTGGCAACTGACAACTGGCTACTTCTTCGACTCGTGGAAGATCGCCGCGATCTCGTCGACGACATCGCGCAACGCCTTCGCCTTCTCTGCCGAGATCTCCTGCATGTTCTGGGTGGCGAGATGGCCTGCCGTGAAGAACCTGTCGTGGAGGTCGGGCCACCGCTCGACGTGGGCCGGCTTGAAGTACTGGGTCCACAGCACGTCGAGCAACTCGTACTTCACCTTCTTGGCGTGCTCTTCCTTGTTCTCCACCCGACGGGTCACAGCCTGGGAGAACGCCACGCGATCGGCATCCGAAGCATCGGGACCGGGGGCTTCGAGCTCGAGGAGCTGGGTGACCATCTTCTCGACGGTCTCGGCAGCGTTTTGGGCGAACACCGGGTCGTAGATACCACACGGCACGTGGCAATGGGCGTGAACAGTGCGACCGGGCTTCATGAGGCGACGAAGACGCATGACACCTTCCTTGTCGGGGATCGATTCGTCCGTCACCCTACCTACGCGCCTATCGCTAGCTCCCGTAACCTCGGAGGATGCGACTACCCCGCTTCGGTGCCATCCTCGGGGCCGCCTTTGTCATCGGCGGCCTCGCCAAACAGCGAGTCGCCCGCTTCGAGGTCGCCGAGGCATCGATGGCTCCGGCCCTGGGGCCAGGCGACTGGATTCTCGCCACGAGATTCGGCCGGGCCCGCCGCGGCGCCGTCGTGGTCTACCCATTCGAAGACATCGACCTGGTGAAGCGGCTGATCGGGCTTCCCGGCGAGACGGTCACGATCGCCGGTGGCCAGGTCCACATCAACGGCACGACGATCGCCGAACCATGGGCGGAGGGGCCCACGTCGCCCGACGGCGAATGGGAGCTTGGCGACGAGGTGTTCTGTCTTGGAGATGCCCGCTCGCGGTCGGCGGGCGATAGCCGCCACATCGGACCCATCCCGCTCGACCGCGTCACCTGGCAGGTCCGGGCGGTCTACTGGCCGCAACCACGTCTGGTCTGAGGAAACCGGCTCAAGTGGCCGGAATCTCTTCCCGATACTGGAAAGACCTAGAACTCGAGACCGCAGGGGACACGATGACCGACCGATACCGCCTTGTCACACGTAGTGACTTCGACGGCCTCGTTTGTGCAGTGCTCCTGCGTCACATGGACATGATCGACGACATCCTGTTCGTCCATCCCAAGGACATGCAGGACGGGCTCGTCGAGATCACCGCGTTGGACATCACCACGAACCTCCCGTATGTCGACGGAGTCCACCTCGCCTTCGACCACCACTTCTCGGAGACTCTGCGCAACGAGATCATCGCCGACAACCACATCATCGATGCCGGCGCAAAGTCGGCGGCCCGAGTCGTGTGGGACCACTACGGCGGCACCGACCGCTTCCCGGAGCGGTGGCTCGGCATGATGGAGGCCGTCGACCAGGCGGATTCCGCCGACTACCGGCTCGAGGACATCATGCACCCCGAGGGCTGGACCCTCTTGAACTTCCTCATGGATCCACGGACAGGCCTGGGCCGATTCCGCGAGTTCCGTATCTCGAACTACCAGCTGATGATGGAACTGATCGAGTACTGCAAGGACCATGACATCGACGAGATCCTGGAGCTGCCCGACGTCAGGGACCGGGTCGAGCTCTACTTCGAGCAGCAGCCGCTGTTCAAGGAGCAGCTCAAGCGCCTGGCCAGGGTCCACGACAACGTCGTCGTGCTCGACCTGCGTGACGAGGAGCTGATCCACGCCGGCAACCGGTTCATGATCTACGCCCTCTACCCGGACACCAACGTGTCGGTCCATGTCATCTGGGGTAAGGGCAAGCAGAACACGGTGTTCGCCGTGGGCAAGTCCATCCTCAACCGCTCATCCGACACCAACATCGGGCGTCTGCTCCTCCAGTACCACGGTGGTGGTCATGCCAACGCCGGCACCTGCCAGGTGGACCATGAGCATGCCGATGCCGTGGAGGGTGAGCTGATCGCTGCCCTCGCCGACGGCTGAGCAATCGCTCCGTCCTAGGCTCGGCCCATGACCGACCGAAGTTCCGAGGAGTCGTGGGATCAGCGATATCGCGAGCGCCAGGCCCTGTGGGGCGATGGCCCCAACCGATTCCTAGTGGAGTACGCCGGTGGACTGACACCGGGCACGGCGCTCGACCTCGCGTCAGGGCAAGGCCGCAACGCCATCTGGCTCGCCGAGAACGGGCACACCGTGACAGCTGTGGAGCTGTCCGGGGTCGCCACGGCCCAGGCATCACAGATCGCACACGATCGCGGCGTCGATCTCGAGCTCATCCACCACGACGTCTTCACCTGGGATCCCGGTGACCGGCACTTCGATCTGGTGCTTCTCGCCTACGTCCAGCTGCCCGAGGACCTGCGCCGTCAGGTGCACGACCTCGCCATGAGAGTCCTATCGCCCGCTGGCCGCGTGCTTGTGATCGCCCACCACCGCGACAACCTCACGCAGGGCGTTGGGGGGCCACCCATGCCCGAGGTGCTGTTCACGGAGGAACAATTGCGGTCCGACTTCGCCGGACTGGAGATCGAGGCCCTCGACAAGGTGCTGCGACCCGTCGACCTGGAAGATGGTTCGACGGCCAACGCCATCGACGTGGTGCTTCTCGCCCGAACCGTCTAGCGGTGTTTGGTCGCTTCGCGTAGCGACAGCCCCGACAGGCGCTCCGAGTTCCGATCGCAGAACCGGTACACGCCTGTCGGGTCTGTCTTGGCGTGCTCGCGCAGAGCCCAGCCGATCGCCTTCCTGATGAAGAACTCCTTCTCATGGGAACGGCGGAGACAGAAGTCGAACAGCATGTCGGCGTCGGTCTGTTCACGGTGGCGTAGCTGCGACAG
>JABDIW010000446.1 GCA_013003515.1 Acidimicrobiia bacterium | reverse complement strand
AGAGGATGACGGCTTCGGTGAGGAACTGGCGGCGGATGTGGGCCCGGGTTGCGCCGAGAGATCTGCGTAGGCCGATCTCACCTCGCCTTTCGATCACGGCGATGACCATGACGTTGGCGACGCCAATACCACCGACCAGCAGCGCGACAGCTCCGAGGCCGAGGAACAACGTTGTCAGGGCGTCGTCAGCAGCGGCTTGTGCCTCGAGCGCATCGGAGGGTCGGCTGACCGTGACCTCTTCGGGGTTCTCTGGATCTGCGGTTGTCGGGAGCACGTCCCGGGTGGAATCGATCGAGCCGTCGACGACTCGGGTGTAGACGACGGCCGGATTCTCGTTTGCGTCGTAGAAGTCGACTGCGGCGTCCTTGCCGATGAGAACCGCACGATCGAGGTCGGCGGCCAGCGGAAACTCTTCCAGGACGCCAATCACCTCGACGTAGTCGTCACCGATGAGGACATAGGTGGGTTCTTCCAGGTTGCGGACTCCGAGCCGCTCAGCGGCGACCGAGCCGAGCACGGCGTTGGGGTACGAGCTCGTCGATTCGTCGAGGAATTGCCCGTGAGCGAGTTCGCCATTCAGCGTGTCGACCAGTTCTTCGTCGGCCGCGACGACCTGGATACTCCCGGTCTCTCCTTCGGGTATGAACTCTGTGCGGTAGACGTCGGCGTCGACCTCCCAGACGGCGCTTGCGTCGGTCACCGTCGGGATGCGGGAGATGGTCGCGAGTGCCGTGTCGGGCAGTTCGGAATCGCCGGCGCCGAATCCTCCACCCGCCTCGACGGTGAGGAGGTTCGTGCCGAGGCTCGAGATTTCGTCGAGTAGCGCCGACTTGGAGGATTCGGACAGTCCAAGGACCCCGACCAGCGCGGCGATGCCGATCGATACGCCGAGTGCGGAGAGCGCGGTCCGCATCTTTCGGGCTTTGGGGCCGGAAGCACCAACCCGGAAGACATCGCCGAGTCGGAGCTTGCTTGCGGTCGAATCAGTGGTGCTAATCATGTCGACACCGTCTCCAGGACTCGTTGGGCTGAATCGGATGCGAGAGCACCGTCGTGAACCGCGACCTGCCGTGGCAGCGAGTCAGCGATCGCGGTGTCGTGGGTGATGACCACAATCGTTGTTCCTTCCGAATGAAGGTCGTGGATGAGCTTCATCACAGCCTCGGTGGACTTCGAATCGAGATTCCCGGTTGGCTCATCGGCCAGGACGAACGCCGGACTGTGCACGAGGGCCCGGGCGACAGCGACGCGCTGTCGTTCGCCGCCCGAGAGATGATTCGGAGGGTGTTGGAGACGGTGGCCGAGGCCGACGCGCTCGAGTGCTTCGATCGATCGTGCCGCTCGTTCTCGTGGTGGAACGCCTTGATACAGGAGTCCATTGGACACGTTCTCGACGGCCGACATGCCAGGCAGCAGGAAGAACTGTTGGAAGACGAACCCGATCTTTCGGGCACGGATCCCAGCCACTTCGTTGTCGCTGCGCTCCGCAGTGTCGATCCCGTCGACAGAGACGATGCCATGGGTTGGACGATCGAGCGTGCCCATCACGTTGAGCAGCGTCGACTTTCCCGAACCGGACGGGCCAACGACAGCCACGAGCTCGCCGTGATCGATCCGGAGTGACACGTCGTCGAGCGCTCGCACGGGCGGTTCGCCCGGGAACTCCTTCGTGACGTGGTGGAGCTCGAGTGCTGCGGCTGGCGGCTGTGTGGTCGTGAACATGCTCATGATGGGACCACCACCGCAGTGCCAGGCTCGATGCCGTCGACTTCGACGAATCCGTCGGCAAACATCCCCGGGTCCACGGCGACGTAGCTGGTGCTGTTTCCGCTGGCGACCTCGACGGCGAATCCGCCATCGGCGGTCGCCACGAGTGCAGAGGCCGGCACGACGGTGACGCCAGCGGCGAGGTTGTCGACAAGCCTCACTTCGACATCGAGCTCGTTGAGTGCCTCGGCCGAGTCGGGCACGGAGTCGAGGGTGATCTCGACCGCAAGCTTCGGATCGGCACTGGGATCGAGCGGATCTGTTGTCGAGGAGCTCGCCAGGTCGGTCACGGTGCCGGTGACGATCTCGCCGCCCGGAAACTCGACGTCGATTTCGGTTCCTTCGGCCAGCAGTGCTTGGTCGGCGACGTCGACTGCGGTCGACACGATGCGGCTGCCGGTATCGGAGCCGAAGGTGAAGAGCTCCGTGCCGGTTGCCAGTGTGTCACCGTCGTGGCTCGTCACCGCTCCGATGGTGGTGCCGTTGTCGACGGTCACGATCTGGTCGAGCGACACGATGCCATCGACGACCTGATCATCCCAGTTGTCCTGGAGGTCTTCCTCCCAGTCCTCGATTGCTCGAGTCGTGTCGTCGTCGAACTCCTCGTCGACGTCGAGGTCGCCGTCGGCGTCGTAGCCGAGGTCGGCGAGCATTTGCTCCAAGACTTCGACGTCGTCGCCGTCCTCGACGCCGATCGACAGGTCTCGGACGAACTCGACGTCTGTCACGACCGCAGTCACCGGCAGATCATCGACGGTGTAGAGCACCTGCCCAGATACGACATCGCCTGATGTGGCTTCGAGATTGATCGCTCCGGTGTGGGCGCTGTAGAAGCCGTCGACCGTGCTCGAGACGTTCAGCGTCATGATGGTCGAGCCCGCTTGCACCCGAGATCCGATCTCCACCACGACGCCGGACGCCTGAGAGGGACCCGGAACCATGATCACGTCACCAGGAGGAACGGTTCCGGTTTCGGCGATACCGAGGTCTTCTTGCCAGCGCTTCACTGCTTCGGAAGTCTGAGCGTCGAAGGTTCCGTCGACCGTGAAGCCGGCGTCTGCCACGTCGCCGTCTTCGTCTTCCACTGTGTGGTAGCCGAGCGACGCCAGGTTCTGCTCGAGGAGGAGCACGTCGTCTCCCGAGGTTCCTTCGACCATCGTTCGATAGAAGGGAATGTCGCCGTAGAACACCACGATGGGTGTGGCGTTGACCTCGTAGGCCGCATCACCACGGGAGAGGGTCTGGCCGTCGCTCACTACTTCGGTGACGAGTCCGTCGGTCCCGGCGGTCACGGTACTGACGTTGGCATATTGCAGCGTGCCGTCGATGTTCGTGTACTCGATGAGGTCCCGTTGTTCGGCCTCGACCGCTCGAATCGTGACCTCAGCCTCAGAGGTGTCGTCGGAATCAGATGAGGAGCTGCGGGCGATGATCACCACCGCTGCGATGACCGCGGCCAGCACGCCAGCGGCCAGAAGCTTCCCCCAGGGAGGCGAGGAGTCGTCAGCCGGTGTCTGTGACCCCGGTGGTTGTCCGCTGTTGTTGTGCGTCGGTACTTCTGGCCCGTCGACGCTCGGCCGTTGAGTGAGGACTGGCATCAGTTGTCTCCTTCAACAGGACCGCCCGCACCGAATGCCGCTTGACACTCCTGGACTGCGTCAGCGTTCGCGGGGTCGGTCGGGTCGAAACTGTCACCGAAGATGGCGGCCGGCCCGCCCGCGAGTCCGCCACTGAGATCCGGGTCATCGACATTGAAGCCCAGGTCTCGCAGGCACTGCGTGAACTCGAGAAGTGTGTCCTCGAGTTCGGCCTGGTCCAGTCCCGCGCCGGGAAGGAAGCTCGCCCCTTCGATGAGGTCGCCGCAGACGTCAAATGCGTCGGTCACCGCCTGGTCGTTCGGGTCGATGTCGCTGTTTGCCCCCGGCCGGAATAGTTCGATCGACCCATCGGCGTTGACGATTGGATCAGCCAGATCGACGCCCTCGTCGCGCATGCACTGCGCGAAGGAGAGCGCGAGCTCTTCGTCGGTTTGCTCGTCCGCACCCTCGCTGGTGGTTGCGTCGGCATCGATGTTCGTGTCGGCGTCCTGGCTTCCTTCAACGACGATCAGTGGCGCTGCCTCAGCCGCGTCTTCTCCATTCGATCCGCAGGCGGCCCCAACGAGGGCAAGACCGAGGAGGAGGATCGATAGCTTGTGTAACTTCATACCAGTTGTCCTTTGTGTGGAAGCGGAACGGGGTTTTCCGCAGCGATGAAGATCAGCGTGAGGCCGCAACCTGGCGACCTGTTGAATTCCACCTCGGGACTTCCTGTGGATGGAGTTGTCCAGAGCTCTTCAGGAAATCCACAGGATTTGTTCGTTCAACCCACAGGAAGGCGGACCATGCTGTCGGGTATGACTGCAGCGAAGGTTCTCGTCGTCGATGACGAGGAAAACATCTCGTTCCTTGTCGCGTCCGCCTTACGGATGGCCGGCATGGACGTCGAGACAGCCGACTCTGGCAGCTCCGCACTGAGCCTTGCCGACAGTTTCCGGCCTGATGCTCTCGTGTTGGACATCATGTTGGGCGACGTGGACGGCTACGACGTGCTGCGAAGTCTTCGCTCGCGGGGTCACACCGCACCGGTCCTGTTCTTGACGGCAAGAACCTCGACCGCAGACCGGGTGAAGGGTCTGACCGCCGGCGGCGATGACTACATCACCAAACCCTTCGCGTTGGAGGAACTCGTCGCCCGGGTACGGGTCGCGCTTCGCAGAACCGGGATTGCTGACTCGTCGCCGATTCTGTCCGCCGGCGATGTGGTGCTCGACGACGATGCTCATCAGGTCACCAAGGCTGGCGAGGTCGTGCACCTGACTCCGACCGAATACAAACTCTGTCGGCTGTTGTTGACCAATGCCGGCCGAGTCGTCTCTCGCGGCCAGATCCTCGACCACGTCTGGGAGTACGACTTCGACGGCGAATCGGCCATCGTGGAGACGTTCATCTCGTCTCTTCGCAAAAAGCTCGACGACTCCGATCAACGGCTCATCGAGACCGTTCGAGGTGTCGGCTACACCATTCGCCGTCCATCGTGACACTGCGATCTCGACTGCTTCTCGCATCGCTGGTGGTCATGGTCACCGTGGTGGCTTCGCTCGCATATGTGTCGTTCCGTCAACGCAGTGTGCTCACCGATCAGCTCGATGCTCAGCTGGAGGTGGTTGCAGACAACGCCGAGAGAAGTGCCGAGCGGCTGCCTGGAGCCTTCATCGCGAGCCCCCAGCCGAGGCCTGACGAGCCTCTGTTGACGGGAGAGCTCTACGTCGCACTCATCAGCGGCGGGGAACCCCAGGTCTTGGCCCGTCCGGTTTCCGAACCAGATCTGGTTCCAGATCTCGAGGGTGTTGACCTCGCACAGGCGGCCGAGACACGCGAACCCTTCTCTGCGGATGCTCTCGAGAGTGACACTCGGGCCCGAGTGATGGTGGTCGACGTTGGCCCGGGGAACGTGGTGTTCGCCATCTCCACAAGGGCCGTCGATGATGCGCAGGACCAGTTGCTCATCACCGCAGCGATCGTTCTGGGCGTCGTGTTGGCAGCACTCGCCGCTGCCTTCTGGTCGGTCGACCGGCTTGGGATCCGGCCAATCGAATCGGTCACCAAGGCTGCCGAGGATGTCGCCGCCGGCCGCAGCGACCATCGCGTCGAGCATCCGCCTGTTGCCACAGAGGCAGGCCGGCTCGGTCTTGCATTCAACACGATGCTCGATGCGCGCCAGGCCCTCGAAGTACGACAGCGGCGATTTGTTGCTGACGCATCCCATGAGCTGCGGACGCCCCTCACCACGCTTCGGGGCTACGCAGCGCTCCATGCGAGCGGTCGGCTCAGCGATTCGGAAACTGACGATGCAATGCAGCGGATTCACAGCGAGAGCAAACGGATGGAAGCGTTGGTTGAAGATCTGCTGACCCTGGCCTCATTGGACGAAGACCGACCCCTCGAATACTCGAACATCGACCTGTCGCAGCTGCTCGCCGACGTGGCCGCCGATGCATCCGCAATTGAACCTGAGCGCCCGATTGACGTGTCGGCGATCGACGATGGTGTTCAGATCGCTGCCGATCGGCATCAGCTGACCCAGGCCCTGACGACCATCGTCAACAACGCCCTGCGCCACACGCCGACGACCGCCAAGCTCACCCTTGGGTGCACAAGCGACGAAGCGACAGTGTGCATACAGATCGCCGACGAGGGCCCCGGGATCGCACCCGAGCACCTCGGCCATCTCTTCGAACGCTTCTACCGAGCTGACCCGGGCAGAGAACGCTCGGCCGGAGGGTCAGGCCTCGGCTTGTCGATCGCCCAAGCCATCGTCACGGCCCACCACGGTCAGATCGACGCACGGTCATCAGTCGGACAGGGCACGACGATCACGATCGACCTTCCCCGCAACCGGTAACCCGGCGCTTCCTAAGCAGCCGCCGCAAACCGATGGTTCTGACCCTGCGTCATGGCTGTGCGCTGCGATCTTCAGGAACTCCGCAGGTAACGCCGAAATGGTCCTCAGACTCACTTCGTATTGTCGGGTCATTCCCTCCAATCAACAGAGGAAGCAACGACCGATGAGACAGGAACCATCATGAGTGTGATCACTGCAGAAGGTCTGACCCGCAGGTTCGGCGAATTGACTGCTGTGGACAACCTCACGTTCGAGGTGCCCCGTGGGGGAGTCGTCGGATTTGTCGGCCCGAATGGTTCGGGCAAGTCCACGACGATCCGAGTGCTGCTCGGTCTCATCGAGGCGAGCGACGGCCTCGGCACCGTGCTCGGCGAACCCATCACCCATCCCGAGCGGTTCGCCCATCGAGTCGGTGCCCTGATCGAAGGGCCGACCTTCATCGGCTCGTTGACGGCATGGGACAATCTGCGATCCATGGCAGCGCTGCGGGGCATCTCGGAGCGACGAATCCACGAGGTGCTCGACATCGTCGGGCTGACCGGTCGTGAACAGGACAAGGCGTCGACATTCTCGTTGGGAATGAAGCAGCGCCTCGGGATCGCCGCTGCGCTCCTACCGGATCCCGAACTGCTGGTGCTCGACGAGCCAACCAACGGGCTCGACCCGGCCGGTATCGTCGAGATCCGCACTCTGCTGAAGTCGCTTGCAGATGGCAGGCGGACCGTGGTCGTGTCGTCCCATCTGATGAGTGAGATCCAGGCGATGGCCGATGATCTGGTGGTCATCCGGTTCGGCAAGCTCCTCTACTCAGGTTCCCTGGCTGGACTGATGGAAGATGCTGTTCAGCAGGTCATCGCCGCTCCGGAGTTCGGGGTCGATCTTCCGCAGCTCATCGGAGCCATCGAGGGGCGCGGCTGGTCGTACACCTCATACGGGGACACACTCCACGTCGAATTGGCGGCGGCGAATTCTGCCGATGTGGGCCGTGCGGCCAATGAGGCGGGCGTGACCCTTCGCCAGCTCACCCCCCGACAAGACAACCTCGAAGACATCTTTCTACGCCTCACCGGAGGCACCGACGCCGAGCTTGCGGCGAGCCGAGGCGAACAACGAACGAGCGGAGGAGCATCATGACCACGATCTCCGCCACAACGGCTGCGCCAAGCCATGCAGTTGCAAGCAGTCCTGGATTGGTCAAAACGATCCGCTCTGAGTGGATCCGAGTCTGGCGCCCCTCGTTTCGGTACGGCGGGTTCGGGATCCTTGCGCTGTTCTCGATTCTCATCTCGTACTTCATCTACTCGTCGCTCGCCGATCCCAGCGCCGCTACGGGCCCGCCGGGCCCCGCAGGCGCAGCAACCACGGCAGCTGACCTCGAGCAAGCCGGCGGCATGATCTACCCGCTTGGCACGATCAGCACGCTCGCCGGCATCGTCGTGTTGTCTCTGTGGGCGATCGCGGCAGCGAGTGACTATGACACCGGACTGATCAGAGTCCTCGTACAGGCTCAGCCATCGAGGCTCAGACTTCTGGGCGGCAAGATCATTGCGCTCAGCCTCTTCACGGTCTTGTTGTCTGCCGTGACCGTGTTGGTCACGTCGGCCGTGGCCCGACCACTCGCTCGGGCATACGAGATCGACACCGAACCATGGAAGACCGATGCTGCAGCCGAGATGGCGTCGGGCTTCTTCAACTTCCTGGTCCCAGTCCTCGTCTGGGGATTGATCGGCTTGATGATCGCCGTCCTCACCAGAAGCTCGGGTACCGCAATCGGCGTTGGGATCGGTTGGCTTCTCGTCGTGGAGGGTCTCATCGGCATCTGGGCTCCGGACATCACACACTTGCTTCCGGGCGGAACCCTCAGTGCACTTGCAGCAGGCGGGACTTCGGACCTCTCGTGGGCGTCAGCGCTGGGGCTCACGCTCCTCTACGGTGCCATCACAACCAGCGTCTCACTCTTTGTGTTCCGCAACCGGGACATCGTCAGTTGATTTGATCGGTTCTCGTGACATCGGACCGTTGGCTGGCGAAACCGGCGAATCTTGGCGACAGAGGCACTTTGCGTCACGCGGCAGTGAGTTCGGCACTCCAGGTGGCGCGTGTACTGGGGTGAAATGAGTTGGTCGTGTTGTCGGCTTGGGGCGCGACGGTTTATGGTCGGGGCGTAGCCCCGATCTTGGGTGTCTCTGCTAGCTCAGGCGGCTGGGGTGATGGTGACGGCGTAGCCGGCGGATTCGAGTTGGCGGATGTGGTGGTTGACCCGCCGGGCGGGGTCTCGTCGTTGGTTGTAGAAGTCGTCGCCGAGGTCGGTGTAGGTCTCGCCGGTGACGGCCATGTTCCATGCCGACACCAGGATGG
>JABDIW010000442.1 GCA_013003515.1 Acidimicrobiia bacterium | reverse complement strand
CGACAGAATCGAGCGGGTCTGTCACGCCAGCGCCTCGATACCGAACGTGACGGCGTCGATCAGGCCGTGATCTCCGCCTTCGGCAGCCATCCTGAGCGCGTTGGCAATGGCGGTTCGGCTCGACGATCCGTGGGCGACGACAACCACCCCACCGGTACCGACGAGGTGAGCGCCGCCGTAGGTCTCGGGGTCGATGCGTCGCTGCAGCTCCTCGAAGGCAGGAGCGATGGCAGCCGTGGCGTCTCCCAGCTCGGGTCGCTCGGCGAGCAGTGATCTCATCATCTGCATGAGCATCGAGGCGGTTCCCTCGGCGCCTTTGAGCAGCACGTTGCCGGTGAACCCGTCGGTGACGACGACGTCGACCGTGTCGCGCCCGAGATCACGGCCCTCGACGTTGCCGATGAAGTTGAGCGGTGAGTCCTCGAGAACGGCGTAGGCCTGCTTCTCCAACTCGCGGCCCTTGCCCACCTCCTCACCGATGTTGAGCAACCCGACTCGCGGCGACTCGAGACCCATGTACACGCGGGCCAGGGCGGCACCCATCGCGGCGAACTGGACGAGGTGCTCGGGGCGGCACTCGAGGTTGGCCCCGGAGTCGAGAACGATCTGGCCTGTCGGATAGACCGACCCGATGGCCGGTCGAGCCACGCCGGGAAGCCGCCCGATGATGAACGCGGCAGCGGCCAACACGGCACCGGTCGAGCCCGCCGACACGAGGCCCTGAGCTTCTCCTTCGGCCACGAGGCGCGCTGCAACGGCAATCGAGGAGTCACGTTTGGACCGGATCGCCTGAGCAGGGTCCTCGTGCATGTCGATGGTCGATTCGGCGTGCACGACCGGGATGGAGACACCGGAGTCTTCGATCAGCGGATCGAGACGCGCCTTGTCTCCAACGAGGACGACATCGAGACCGTTGCGAACGGCGAGGGCGGCACCGGCGACGATCTCGCCGGGCGCGCGGTCGCCACCCATACCATCGAGGGCTATTCGGGACATGGCGGCCGGCTCACGACTCGCATGTCGGCGAGCCTACGCCTCGGGCAGGACTTCCCGCCCCCGGTAGGTGCCGCACTCGTGACAGGCGCGATGAGGTCGGCGCGGCGTCCCGCACTGCGGGCACGGGCTCGCTGCCGCAGCGGACACCTTCCACTGCGCCTTGCGCCGGCGGGTCCGCGAGCGAGACATCTTTTTCTTGGGTACTGCCATGGTTCTCCGATCGACGGGCCAGGTGAGGCCCGGCTCAGGACTCTCCGTCCAGGAAGTCCTTGAGGACCGCAAAGGGCGACTCGCCCCGCTGCGGAGGGGCATTCTGGTCGCTGGCGTCGTCTCCGCCAAGTTCGTCGCACTCGTCGCTCGGCTGAAGCGGCATCGCGAGCGTCAACTCGTCGCGCAATAGCGGCTCCAGGTCGATCTCATCACCGTCGACGGCGTAGTCGACGCCTTCGAGGGTGTCGTCGCCAAACATCTCGCTGATGTCGACCTCGACGGTGTCGTCCCACGACTCGAGACAGCGGTAACAGGTGTTGTGAACCGGGACGGCGACCGAGCCCCTCACGACGACGCCGTTGCCGACCGCCGTCAGCGTGAACCGGCCCGAAGCTTCGGCGCCTGCCGGCACCAAGCTCAGTTCGACACCCCACCCCTCGGCAGGACCGGTGACGACGACGTCTCGGGAATCGCCGGTCTGGGAGAGATCGGCGATGTGGATCCGAAAGGGCGAGGTCACTCGCTGACCGGGACCTGCGGGGCAGCCGGACGGCTCTCGTGGAGCTTGGCCCGCGCCGCCCGCAGCTCGTCGAGCATCTCCCCGAGGATGGTCTCGGCCTCAGAGAGACGGGCCTCGGCGTAGTCCTCTGCCTGGAGCCGGATGTGGCGTGATTCTGCCTCGGCATTACGGGTCAGGACGTTTGCCTCCTCGGTGGCCTCGGCGACGATCGACGAGTTGGCCACCAGTTCGGCGGCCTTGGCCTCGGCGCGGGCGACGGTCTCCCGTGCCTTCTCGTTGGTCCTGCCGACGAACGACTCCCGCTCCCGGATCATCCACCGGGCGGCGCGGAGCTCCTCGGGGAGCTCTCGTTGCAGATCCGACAGACGACCGAGCAGTTCCTCGCGGCTCACGACGACGTTGCTCGACAACGGCATGCTCTTGGCGCTCTCGACGTAGGAGACGATCTCCTCGAGGTGGTCGAGGAGACGGCCGGGCACGGGCGGTGCCTTCGCTGCCTCGGCCGCGATATCGATGGGGTCGTGTGCCTGGTCAGTCATTGAATCGCTCCTTGAGCGCAGTGGCCACGTTCTCCGGGACCAATGAGTCGATCGAGCCGCCGTAGCGACCCACTTCCTTGACGAGTGATGAGGAGAGGTACCCGTACTCGGGTTTGGTTGCGACGAACAGCGTCATGATCCCCGACAGGTTCCGGTTCATCTGCGCCATCTGGATCTCGTAGTCGAAGTCGGTGATCGCACGCAGGCCCTTCACGATGACGTCGACGCCGACGTGCTCGGCGTAGTCGACGAGAAGCCCTGCGAACGAACCGAACTCGACGTTCTCGTAGGGACTGCAGGTCTCCTTCAGCAGCGCGATGCGCTCCTCGGTCGAGAACAGCGGGCTCTTGGAGGGGTTCTCGATGACAGCGACCAGCACCTTGTCGAAGATGCCGGCACAGCGCGCGATCACATCTACGTGCCCGTTGGTGGGCGGGTCGAAGGAGCCCGGTACCAGGGCTGTCGTCATCTCGTGTCCTCCTCTTCGCCGGCTCGAAACCGGAACAACTCGGTATCGCCGTATCGCCGCCGGTCGACGAGCTCCAGCCCGTCGGCGACTGGCTCGGGGCCACCGAACCTCCGATGAAGAACGACGATGGCGCCGGGCTCGAGCAATCGGACCAACGAGGTCAGCTCCGCCTCCACGGACGGTAGTTCCGTCGAATACGGTGGGTCAACGAACACCAGGTGATAATCACCGTGGTCTCGAGCGAGGAACCCGGACACATCTGACACCACGACCTCGCCCCCGAGCCCCACGGTGTCGACGTTCTTGCGCAACACGGCGGCGGCCGACCGGGCCTTCTCGACGAACACGGCGCCGGCGGCGCCCCGGCTCAGCGCCTCCAGGCCAATCGAACCTGACCCCGCATACAGGTCGAGAACACGGCTCCCCGCGACGTCGCCGAGCGACGAGAACAGCGCCTCACGAACCCGATCCGGCAGCGGTCGAGTGTCCCGTCCCGGTGGCCCCGAGATACGGCGCCCCTTGGCAATTCCGGAGATGATGCGCATAGGCGGAAGGTAGTCCCTAGTCCCTAGTCCCTAGTCCCTAGCCAACAGCCGGTAGCCGGTAGCCGGTAGCCGGACTCTTGCCAGGGACTAGGGACTCATTGCCAGGGACTCGTAGCTAGGGACTAGGGACTCTGTCTCTAAC
>JABDIW010000430.1 GCA_013003515.1 Acidimicrobiia bacterium | reverse complement strand
GGCGATGACCCTCGAGGGCATCAACCGCTACATCGTCGACGGGCTGCCGCTCAAGACCTTCGACTGCTCGCAGATCACCGACGGCTATGCGGCGCTGATCCTGGCCACCAAGGAGGGCCTGCGCAAGCTCCTCATCGACGAGTTCGACTGCGTCGAGCTCGCCGGCTTCGCCCAGGCCACTGACCCGATCCAGAAGGCCGGCCGCGACGTGCTGCGCCCGGCAGGCGCCATGAAGGCGATGAACACCGCCTATGAGATGGCCGGCGTCGGCCCCGGGGACGTCACCGTGGCTGAGGTGCACGACTGCTTCACCGTCATGGGCGCCCTGGGCGTCGAGGTGATCGGCAAGGCCGGCTACGGCGAGGGCACCCGCTTCTGGAAGGAGTGCCGTGCCTCGGTGCACGGCGAGTGCGCCACCAACACCTCGGGCGGGCTGATCGCCAAGGGGCATCCGATCGGCGCCACCGGGGTCGCCATGATCGGCTGGGCGGCGAAGCAGCTCCTGGGCAAGGCGCCGGCCGAGCTCCAGCGCCCCGACGCCGAGGTCGCCGCGACCTTCAACATCGGCGGGCCGATCTGCGCTTCGGTCTGCACGGTTCTCAAGCGCGTCGCGTGAGGTCGAGCGGGTGAGCGAGGTTCTGCCCGACAAGAGCGGTACCCTTCCCTTCGGGGAGCACCGGATCTACTGGGAGTACCACGGCGCGGGGGATCGCGAGGTCGTCTGTCTCTTGAACGGCCTCGCGATGCACACCAAGGCCTGGTACTGGTGTCTGCCCGAGCTCCTCGACGAGTACGACGTCCTGCTCTACGACTACCTCGGCCAGGGCGACTCGTCGTGTCCCGACGAACCGCACTTCATCCCCGACTTCTGCCACTGTCTGACCGGGATCCTCGACCATCTCGGGATCGACCGCATCCATCTGATGGGGATCTCCTACGGCGGCTTCATCGGGCTCGACTACGGACGGCTCTACCAGGAGAGACTCCACACCCTGACGCTGTCGGGGATCCTCCTCTCGCGCGAGCGGCAGTTCGAGATGTACCAGGA
>JABDIW010000401.1 GCA_013003515.1 Acidimicrobiia bacterium | reverse complement strand
ATCGAGATCACACCCGACGGCGTCAGGGTCGAGCCAATCATCGACGTGACCCGGATCGGAGTGACCGCGCTCCTCACCCTGGCAGCTGCAGCCAAGATCCTCCGCTGACCGGCGCCACTACCTAACGGGCGACCGGTCGCCTGAGTACGGCCGAGCGACGATACTCACACGTTCCCGAAGGAGTCCCCATGGCCGAACACGACCACGCAGGCACGCGATCGATGTACGAACGGATGGCCCAAATGGCCGTCCGGCGGCTCGCCGGCATGGACTTCAGCGGCATGTCGCTGGCCGAGAAGCGCTCGTTGCTCAAGGAGATCCTCGACGCCGGCATCCACGGCATCTCCTTCAGCCCCTACCTCGACGGGCAGCGACCCGGCATCCAGGTGACCGAGGAACAGATCCGGGATCGCCTCTCGATCATCCAGCCGTACACGAACTGGATCCGCAGCTTCGGCTGCATCGAGGGCAACGAGCAGATCCCCGGCATCGCCAAGGAGATGGGCCTCAAGACGATGGTCGGCGTCGACCTCAGCGACGACCGCGAGGAGAACGAGGCGGGACTCGCCAACGGCATCGCCGTGGCCCAGGCCGGGCACGCCGACATCCTCGTGGTCGGCAATGAGAACCTCCTCCGCCAGGACCTCCCCGAGCACGAACTCCTCGACTACATCCGCCGGGCCAAGGAGGCCGTCGACATCCCTGTGAGCTTCGTCGATGCCTACTTCCTCTTCGAGCAGCACCCTGCCGTCGCCGATGCGGTCGATGTGATGCTCGTCAACTGCTATCCGTTCTGGGAGGGCTGTGCCGCCGAGCACGCACTCGTGTACATGAAAGAGATGTACCGCCGCGCCCAGGGCGTCGCCAACGGGAAGCCCGTGATCATCAGCGAGACGGGCTGGCCGAGCCAGGGAACACCGTTCGGCGGCTCCATCCCGTCGTTCGACAACGCCCTCGAGTACTTCATCAGGACCTACCAGTGGGCCGAGGAGGACGGCATCGAGATCTTCTGGTTCTCGGCCTTCGACGAAGCTTGGAAGGTCGGCCCCGAGGGAGACGTGGGTGCCTACTGGGGACTGTGGGACTCCGAAGGGAACCTCAAGTTTTGACTGACACTGCATCCGCCATGGCCGAACTCGGCATGGAGTTCGCCAACGCCATCTGTTACTCGGGGTACCGGGAGAACCAGTCGCCCGCCGACCACACCTACCCGAGCTACGAGCAGGTCTGCGAGGACCTGCGGATCCTCGAGCACCAGTGGACGTACCTGCGGGTGTACGACTGCACACGACATGCCGAACTGGTGCTCAAGGCGATCCGCAACGAGGGGCTCGACTTCCGGGTCATGCTCGGCGCCAACATGCGCGCCGAGGTGAGCAACCCCGGTTGCCCCTGGGGCGCCGACTTCAGCGAGGACCAGCTCGCCGAGAACCGCAAGGAGAACAGCGACGAGATCGACCGCATGATCCAGATGGCGATCGACTACCGCGACGAGGTGTGCGCTGTCTCGGTTGGCAACGAGGCCACCGTCGAGTGGACCGACCACATGGTCCCCGTTGATCGCCTCATCGACTTCGTCCGCCGCATCCGCCGACGGGTCGACGTTCCCATCACCTTCTGCGAGAACTACGTCCCATGGGTCGGGAAGCTGGAGCCGCTCGCCATGGAACTCGACTTCCTCTCGGTGCACACCTACCCCGTGTGGGAGTACCGGAACATCGACAGCGCCATGGACTACTCCATCCAGAACTACCGGCACGTCGCCGACCACTACCCCGAGACGCCCGTGATCATCACCGAGGCCGGGTGGACGACGAACTCCAATGGCCGGGGGATCGATCCGTGGAACGCTGCCGAGGAGTTCCAGGCTGTGTACTGCAGCCAACTGCTGGAGTGGAGCCGCGCCGAGGGCGTGCTCACCTTCCTCTTCGAGGCCTTCGATGAGCCGTGGAAGGGTTCGCCCGACCCGATGGAGCCCGAGAAGCACTGGGGCCTCTTCACCGTCGATCGCCAGCCCAAACAGATGATGCGAGGCCACCTGGCCCGGCTCTGATCGTCGGCACCCACCCCTTGCGGGTGGACCGAGGACCTCAAGCCCGTTATGGTTAACCGCGAGGTTAACTATGGCAATCGGGTTCGAGGAGTTGGACGAGGTGTTCGCCGCCATGGCGAACGAGCACCGTCGTGCGATGGTCCTCGCGCTCGCCCTGCGCCCCCACTCGATCAGCGAACTCGCCGATCAGCGTGGACTCTCGCTGCCGGCGATCCACAAGCACGTCCGCGTGCTCGAGGACTCCGGCATGGTGACTCGCCGCAAGACCGGTCGCACGAACTGGCTCGCCCTCCGACGGGAGCCGCTCCTCGGCCTCCAGGGATGGATCGACCAGTTCGCCCCCTGGTGGGGGACCGATGACGAGCACCTGGACAACTACGCCACACACCTCGACGCACATCCCACAGAGGAGGGAAACCAATGAAGAAGTTCGTCTTGCTCGCCCACGGGCCGATGGAGCAAACCCCCGAGTTCCGAGATGCACACATGCAGTGGTGGTCATCGATGGCAGGGGCCGTCGTCGACTCCGGCAACCCGCTGTTCAACGGA
>JABDIW010000189.1 GCA_013003515.1 Acidimicrobiia bacterium | reverse complement strand
GCAGGGAGCCGGTCGCCAGCATCGCCGAAACGAGCTGGTGGAACAGGTCGCGGTCGAACCAGTCGGCGCCGTCGTGCTCGTTGACACCCAGGACCTGTCGGATTCCCGGCTCATCCGACCACCCACGAAGGAGCAGCCGGACCGACTGGTTGACGCTCGGGAGCCGGCTTGCTCCCTCGGGTCGCTCATCGAACGGTTGCATCGCCACATCGAGGAGATCGGGAAACGGCGCCGTTTCTCCGGACCGCTCGAACCCCCACTGGATGGCAGTGTCGGCGACAACCGGGATGATGGTGTCGCGGAGGAAGACGGCGGCGACGACGCCACGTTGCCACGACTCTGGGAGAAGGGTCTCGACATCAGGCACATCGAGTAGACCACCGAAGGCGGCCTCGATCTCGGTCGAGCTGAGGTCGACGTCGAAGCCGTGTTCGCCCGCCATTGCGATGAAGCCCGAGACGGCCTCCTCGATGTCCTCGTCTTCCATTGCGGCGGACACGACGGCTGCGGCTGCGGAGCGGACCGGCTCGAGACGCAGCGCTTCGAGCTCGGCGTCGATGCTCTCGGCTCCGGCTCCACCCAGACGCTCGGCCACCTTGGCGTACTCGGGGCCGGACACCTGCCGGAAGTCGAGATACACCCGGTACTCGAAGGCTCCGAGGCGGACCTCGAGACCATCGGTGAAGTCGGAGGCGGGACGCAGGTACTCGAGACCAGAAACGTGCTCGCGATAGACCACCCAGTCGTCGGGCCCAAGACCGAGCCCCTCGGCCAGGGTCCGGCTTCGCATCTCGCCGGCGCCCTTGTCGCGATAGGACAGCGAGTGGTGGATCCTCCCCACCGCATCACCCCACTTGTTGTGGAACAGCACCAGGGAGGCAGCCTCGTCGACGCTGTTGGAGTAGGCATACACGTCCTCGTTGACGTGGCCTTCGGGAGCGACGAGGTCGTAGAGCAGGAAGCCGGAGACCTCGGCGAACTGCCAGCGACGGTGCAGCAGCGGGTAGATCTCCCGTCGGTGGCGATCGACCAGCCACTGGTCCGGATACTCGTCCCAGCGGGGTCGGCGGAACTCCATCCCGTACTTCTCGGAGTACCCCTCCACCTGGCCGTGGCCGAACATCGGAAGACCGGGCAGCGTCGCCATCACCGTTGCCACCCCGAAGTACTTACCTTCCTTGCCGAACTGGGCGATGGCGGTCTCCTCGTCCGGGTTGTTCATGAAGTTCACGAACCGCTTCATGATCTCGGGGTCGAACTCGAGGACGTTCTTCATCAGCTGGCGGTACTCACTGTTGGTCTCCTGGGCGAGCATGTGCATGAAGGCGCTGTTGTAGACCCGGTGCATCCCGAGGGTGCGCACGAAGTAGCCCTCCATCATCCAGAAGGCCTCCGCCAGCAGCAGCGTGTCGGGAACCTCGGCCGCCACCCGGTCGACGACCTCCCGCCAGAACTCCTCGGGGATGGCCGCCTCGAACTCCTCGCCGGTGAGGCCGTGGAGGGACCGCGACGGGATGGCGCCCCCCTCGCCCGGAGCCGGGAACCACAGGCGACGGATGTGGCGCTTGGCCAGAGTCATGGCGGCGTCGAACCGAATGATGGGGAACTGGCGAGCGACATGGAGGATCGTCTGGATGACGCCCTCGCGGACCTCGGCATCCAGGTAGTTGAGCTGGGCGGTGTCGTTCCATGGCATCGCCGTGCCGTCGTTGCCGTGATAGATGTACTTGGTCTCGCCGGTCTGGTGGTCATAGCGCTTGAAGACGACAGCGGCGTCCGTGCCGTCCCAGTAGTGGTCCTCGATCTGGACCGTCACCCGGTCGTCGGGGCAGAGGTCGACACCGGTGAACGAGTACCCCGGGTAGGGAGGCTCGTCGAGCGACAGGAACCAGTGCGGATGGTCGATGACCCATCGGCCATCGATGCCGACGTGGTTGGGGACCATGTCACTGGCGAGGCGAACCCCGCGATCCCAGGCACGGTTGCGCAGGTTCTCGTACGCCCCTTCGCCGCCGAGGTCCTCGGCGATCACGTAGTCGTACAGGGCATACGCCGAGGCGACGGCATCGGGATCACCACGCATGTGCTTGATGGTGCGTGAGGCGGTGGATCGCTCCCACAGCCCGATCAGCCATAGACCGGTGAACCCGGCTGCGGCGATGCGGTCGAGCTCCTCGTCGGGAACCTGGTCGAGACGATGGATGTCCCGGCCGTAGTCACGAGACAGC
>JABDIW010000187.1 GCA_013003515.1 Acidimicrobiia bacterium | reverse complement strand
AACGTCAGAGGCAGCCGCAGTCATCGAGGAGGCAGAGAGCAGGGCAGTCCGTGTGACGGCCGAGGCGAACGCCGGGGCCGAGGACACCACCCGGTCGGCGGCAGCCGAAGCAGCTGCCCTGCTCACCCGTTCCCGGACCGAGGCCGAGGATCGTCTCGCCTCTGCCCAGAGCCAGGCGGGTCGCATCCTCGAGCATGCCCGGGAGCGCGCCCACGAGATAACCGTGGATGCACGCGATGAGAAGGACGCCCTGGAGCGCCGCCTCGCCCAGCTCCGAACCGCTGTCAGCGAGATCGAGGCAGAGCTGCATGGCCTCGCCGAGCTCGCCCTGGAGCGGGTGGCCGTCGCTGAGAGCATGTTCGCCCTCGAACGGCTCGAGCCGCGAGCTGCCGTTGGCGTCGTCTCCGGCACGGCGGTGGTGACGGCCGGGAACGTGGCCAGCTGGACACCGGCAGGCTTCCCGGCAGTTGCCTTCCAGGACACGCCACCGGCACAGGTGGTCGATCTGACACCCGAGGACGAGGCAGAAGCCGCTGATGCCGACGAGGAAGACGACATCGACGAGACGACAGCCGATGAGGTCGCCGACGTCATCGAGCTGATCGAGAGCGACCAGATCGAGGCCGACACCGTCGTCGTGGACGAGACCGACGAGGTGGTCGAGATGGTCCGCTCTGAGGGTTCGGTGGGGCCCGATCTCCACGAGGAACCGTGGGTGGCCCCCGACACCGTCGCCGGTGAAGCGGAGCCGGCCGGATTCACCGGGTGGGGTATCGACGATCTTCGTGCGGCTGAGGCATTCGCCATCTCGGCGGGAGAGGGGACTCCGATCCCGGACGGGTCGGGGCTCCTTCCCCAGCAGCGCACCGAGATCGAGACGGTCACCGTGGATCTGACCGGTGACGAACCGGTTGTCGAGGTCACTCAGGAACGGTCCACGTCCACGATCTACCAACGGCGCACCGGCGGCCTTCGCCGCCGTCTGGAAGAGGCGCTGGGAGCGGTCGAAGACACCACAACAAGCGAATAGCGGGCACCTCCAAGGGCTGCAATGGCCCCTGTGTGAGGATGACGATGGGCCGGTTCCCCCACCGGCCCATCGTCGCGTCCTGGCTACTATTTCCTCTGTCGGGGACCGCACCACCACACAATCGGTCCTCGGCCTTGACGGGAACTTGCGGCGGAGGTCACCCATTACCACCAACGCCACCTCTGCCGGCCCGTCGCTGGGAGCCCCTTGGAGGCCGACGGGTCACCAAGGGGCTTCCGCTATCTGGGCTGCCAGCTGCCAGCTGCCGGAGACCGGTAGCCGGAGGCCGGTAGCCTCGATTTATGCACCGGATTGCGGCAGAGGGGTTCTCCGAGGACGGGTGGCGGTATGAACGGGGGCGGGCCGGCTACCCCAGCGAAGCCGTCGACTGGCTGGTCGACCA
>JABDIW010000336.1 GCA_013003515.1 Acidimicrobiia bacterium | reverse complement strand
GTTGTGTACGGCCTGGGCAGTGACCCGCTCGCCGTCAGCGTTGAATGGCCTGAGCTTCGGCGAGTGCTTACCACCGACGCTGGCGTGAACGCCTTGATCCGCCTCGACATCGATGGCGAGAAGCAGCTCTCCATCGTGAAGGACATCCAGCGCCACCCGGTGCGCCGAGACGTGATCCACGTCGACTTCATCCGCATCGACGCCAACGCTCCGATCACCGTGGACGTGCCTCTGACCCTCATCGGCGAAGCCCTCGAGGTCACGCAGGAATCGGGCATGGACGATCAGAACCTCTTCACGCTTACCGTCAACTCCCGCCCGGATGACATCCCGACGGAGGTCACCCTCGACATCAGCGCACTAACCGTTGGTGAATCGCTGCATGTTTCGGACATTCCGTTGCCCGAAGGCGTGACCACCGACGTCGACCCCGAAGAAGCGGTCGCCAGCGGTGTGGTCACCCGTTCCACGCTCGAAGCCATGCGCGCCGAGGAAGAAGCCGAGGCCGCCGATCTCCTGGAGGGCGAGGAAGGTACCGAGGGCGAAGGTGCCGAAGGCGACGCCGAAGGCGGCGACGATGGCGATGACGGAGGCGACGACTCCTGAGTCGTCGACCGGACGCCTAGATCATGTTCGGCCGCCGCAAGGCCGAAGAACGCACGGGAACGCCCGCCGACCTGCTTGTGGTCGGATTGGGCAACCCGGGCGAGAAGTACGCCGGCACCCGTCACAACGTTGGGGCCGAGGTCGCGGAGGAGTTGGCCGAACGCGCCAACGAACGTCTCAAACCGACCAAACACGCGGCACTTGTCGCCGAGATTCGCCTCGACGGGCGATTGGTGGTCGCTGCGTTCCCCACAACGTTCATGAACGACTCGGGGCGGGCGGTTCGCGACCTCGTTCGTCGCTATGGCATCGAGGACGCAGCGGATATCGTCGTTGTGCATGATGAGCTCGACCTCGAGGTTGGGCGCATCAAGCTGAAGTCCGGCGGCGGGCTGGCCGGACACAATGGGTTGAAGTCGGTCAAACAACACCTGCACACACCAGACTTCACGCGATTACGCGTGGGGATCGGTCGACCTCCCGGCCGCCAGGCAGTGGTCGACTACGTCCTTCGACGCCCCGGCAAGGCCGATCGCGTCGAGCTCGACATTGCCGTACAACGCGGCGCCGACGCGGTAGAACAGGTACTCGTGCACGGCGTCGACGCAGCAATGAACGACATCAACAGTGACCGCTGAGCAGGCACCGCTCGGCAGAGTTGTCCGCGCGCTCGCCGACGATCCCGGCATCGTGGGGGTTCTTGGTCGTCGCGAGGCAGTCGTAGCCGTTCCGGAGGCAGCCCGACCGCTGGCGTTGGCCACACTGGCGGTGGAAAGCACGCGCCGACCAGTCGTGGTGGCGGTGCCCACGTCCACCGAAGCGGAACGGATCCGCAGCGATCTCGCGTTGTACCTCGGCGATGACGCGGTCGCGTTCTTCCCAGCGTGGGAAACCCTTCCGTTCGAACGCATCAGTCCCAACGTGGAGACCATGGGCCGGCGACTTGAGGTGCTCTGGCGACTCCGCGACCCGGCGACCAGCCCCCAGGTGGTTGTGGCATCCGCCCGCGCGCTGGTGCAACGCCTTGGCCCGGGTGCCAGTGAACTCGAACCAATCGTGGTTGGTGTCGGCGACCAGATAGACATCGACGAACTGGCTCGAGCGCTGGTGGATGCCGGGTATCGACGCGAGCCGCAGGTTGAACACCGCGGCAACTTTGCGATTCGCGGTTCGATCGTGGATGTGTTCCCCAGCACCGAGGATGCCCCGATCCGTATCGACTTGTGGGGGGATGAGGTCGATCGGCTGACCGAATTCAGCGTGTCCGACCAACGTTCGACGATCGCCCGCAGCGAGGTGGCCATCCATGCCGCCCGCGAAGTTGTGGCGTCCACCGAAATAGCGGAACATGCGGCCGAGCTCGTTGCCACCCAACCCTGGGGTCGCGAGCAGTGGGAGCGCCTGAGCGACGGTGAGTTCTTCGACGGTATGGAATCGTGGTTGCCGTGGTTGGTCGAAACTGATGACGTTCTCATCGACCACCTCGCCGATGACGGCCTTGTCGTCCTGGTCGAACCACGCCGTCTTCGGGATCGTGCCGGCGACATCATTGCCGAAGAAGCTGATCTCGCGAGGACACTCGCTCGAACATGGGGCGCGATCGGCGCAGACGACGGTGATGATGACTTCCCCCGGCTGCACCTGCCGTTCGACCGCATCCTGACCGGAACGAATGCACCCGTCTGGACGATGACCGTCGCGCCCGAAGGCCCCGATGTTGGTGTGGTTGCGGCGACGGGCTGGGAGTCGCCACTCGGTGACCCTCCTCCGCTTATCAACCAGTTGAACCGGCTCATCGGCGACGGGTACCGCATCGTGGTCGGCGCTGATGGTTCGGGTACCGCGCCCCGGCTGGCGGTCGTGCTGGCCGAGGCCGGCGTGCACCTCCCGGTGGTCGACGAGCTTCTCGATGATGGGTCGTCGGGCATCATCGTGGCTCCGCTCGAACGTGGCGCCGTGTTCACGTCGTCGAAGATCGCGGTCCTGTCCGAGAGTGACATCACCGGTCGGCGAAGGACCCATCGCCGTGCCCGAAAGCGGGTGCGGGCGGCGCAGGACACGTTCGACGACCTCGCTCCGGGCGACTATGTCGTCCACCACCAACACGGCGTGGCGCGATTCGCCGGCATGGTGACGCGGGCGATCGGGGGAGTGGAACGCGACTACCTCCTGCTCGAGTACCGCGGCGACGACAAGCTCTATGTTCCGAGCGACCAAATCGAGCTCGTCCGCCACTACACGGGCGGCGACAGTCCGAGTCTCTCCAAGATGGGAGGCAGCGATTGGGCCAAGACCAAGGCCAGGGTCCGATCAGAGGTTGCCGATATTGCGCAGGAGCTCGTGGTGCTCTATCAGAAGCGGGTCACCTCCTCCGGTCACCCGTTTCCCCTCGATACGCCGTTTCAGGCCGAGCTCGAAGACTCCTTCCCCTACGAGGAAACGCCCGACCAACTCACGGCGATCGTGGATGTGAAGGCGGACATGGAGCGGGCTTTCCCCATGGACCGTTTGGTGGTCGGAGATGTCGGTTTCGGCAAGACCGAGGTCGCCGTTCGGGCGGCCTTCAAGGCGGTGCAGGACAACAAGCAGGTCGCAATTCTGGTGCCGACGACGTTGCTGGCCCAGCAACACCATCAGACGTTCTCGGAACGGTTTGCGAGCTTCCCGATACGGGTGGAGGTGCTCAGCCGGTTCCTGACCAACAAGCAGGCCAAGAAGGTCATCGAGGGCGTGAACGACGGTTCGGTCGATGTGCTCATCGGAACCCATCGCATGCTCAGCGATCAGCTGAAGTTCAAGGACCTTGGCCTTCTGATCGTGGACGAGGAACAGCGTTTCGGCGTCAAACACAAAGAGTCCATCAAGAGCCTGAGGACCGACGTCGACGTGCTCACGTTGACCGCAACACCGATCCCTCGAACGCTGGAGATGAGCCTCACCGGGATTCGCGACATGACTCTCCTCCAGACGGCACCGGCCGAGCGTCAACCGATTCTCACGTATGTGGGCGAGCAGAACGACCGAGCCATCGCCGAGGCGATCCGGCGCGA
>JABDIW010000327.1 GCA_013003515.1 Acidimicrobiia bacterium | reverse complement strand
CGCTCCACCCGGGCGCGGAGAGCATCATCCCCGGCCGAGCCGAGCTCGTCCTGCAGTTCCGCGATCCCGATGCGCACGTTCTCGATGCGATCGATGCGGTGGTTCGAGAACTGGCGGCCGAAATGACGGAAGCCGGCCCGGTGGATGTTGCGGTGATCGAGACCCGGGAACGTATCGCACCCACGGTCATGGACGCGGGTTTGCGGCATCACATCGCCGAGGCGGCGGAAGACCACGTGCCCAGCTTGTGGCAGGAGATGCCGAGCGCCGCTGGCCATGATCCGATGGTGATCGCCCATCACCTCCCCTGCGCCATGCTCTTCATCCCGAGCATCGGCGGCATCAGCCACGACTTCGCTGAGGACACCAGCGACGAGGACATCATCCTCGGTTGTCAGGTCTTGGCCGACGCCGCCGCCTCGACGCTCCAGGAACAATGACGAACATCGTCGTCCGTGTCGCCGAGCCGGATGACGCCGACGCCATGGGCCGGGTCCACGTGGAAGCCTGGCAGGCCGCCTACACGGGGATCATGCCCGAGGACTTCCTCACCTCCCTCGACGCCACCGCACGAGCCGCGGAATGGCGTGCGGTCATGGAACGAAACCCGAATCCGGAGGAGGGCCGACGGCTCGTCGCCGAACTCGGTGACACCGTGGTCGGGTTGGCGCTGGTGTGGCCTGGCCGCCAGAAGGACGAGAAGGGCCTGGGCGAGCTGATCATGATCAACACCGCTCCATCTGCATGGGGAACAGGGGCGGGCACCGCATTGCTGGCCGGTTGCGTGGACGGGCTGACGCAGTTGGGATTCGCCGAGGCGGTCCTTTGGGTTGCGGCGGACAACGCTCGGGCGCGTCGGTTCTACGAACGCGAAGGCTGGCGCACCGACGGTGCATCCAAGTCCGACGACTTCGGCGGGACGATCGTGGAGGAGCTTCGCTATCGGCGTTCGCTTTGCGAGACATCGCTTTAGCGGCCCATGACCGGCGGCAGGGTCGGCCGCAGCGTCCGTCCGCCGTCGACCGTGATGATCTGGCCGGTTACGAATCGGGACTCGTCGCTCGCCAGCCACACTGCAACATCCCCCACGTCGGACGTATCGCCAACCCGCCCCACCGGATGCAACTTGGCCAATTCGTCGATCACGAGCTCACGATCGGGATGGCTGTCCACGTATGTCGCATTCAGCGGGGTGTCAATCCATCCAGGTGCGATGGCGTTGCAGCGGATGCCCATCGGTCCGAGATCGATCGCGGTTGCCCGCGTCATTCCCTGCACCCCCGCCTTGGTCGACGAGTAGGCGACGTGCTGGGGATTGCCACAGTGCCCCTCGATGGAGCTGATGTTCACGATCGCACCAACACCGTGCGCCGCAAGATGGGGTGCGGCGTGGCGACTCATAAGCATGGGACCAGTCATGTTGACGGCCAGCATGAGATCCCACGACGCTCGGTCCTGATCGATGATGTTCTTCTCGAACATGATCCCGGCATTGTTCACGACGATGTCCAGACGGCCGTGCGTCGACACCACATCGTCGATAATGGCCGTGATCGAGTCCTCGCTGGTGACGTCGAGGTGATGCCACGAATGGGCGTCCGTTTCCTGCACGTCACCGACCACAACCGTCGCGCCGGCGGCAGCCAATCGATCGGCGATTGCGGCGCCGATGCTCTGCGCACCGCCGGTCACGATGGCGACCCGATCCTTCAGCCTGTCGGTCATCCGGCGACGTACCCTCCGTCGATGGGGAGCGCGACTCCCGTGATGTGACTCGATGCGTCGCTGGCCAGAAACAGCATCGACGTGGCTATCTCCTCGGGCGACGGAATCCGGCCCTGCGGGATACCCGCGATGTTGGCGGCGAAGACATCGTCCGCGGTGCGACCGGTCTTCTCGTGCTTCGACACGAGCATCGGCGTGTCGACTGCACCGGGACACAACGCGTTGATTCGAATCCCCTCGGCGGCATGGTCGAGGGCCATCGCCTTGGTCAACAACACCAGAGCACCCTTGGACGCACAGTAGGCCGGGAGGTTTGCGCTCCCGACGAGGCCGACGTTCGAGGCGAGGTTCACGATCACACCACCGTCCCCCTGGGCGCGCATCTGGCGCACGGCCGCACGCGAAAGGAAGAACGCACCATCGACGTTGACCGCCATGTTCAGCCGCCATTCGTCGTCGGTCGTTTCGGTCGCGTCGCCGCGGGTGATGACACCGGCAACGTTGGCCACGATGTCGACCCGCCCGAATTCCTCCGCGGCGAACGCAACCAGCGCGTCGCAGAAGGCCGAGTCGGCAACATCGCCGAGTTTGATCCGACAGTCCCCGCCGGTCGCACGAATGGCCGCCGCAGTGGCCTTGGCGCCCTCGGCGTTTCGGCCGGTCAGAACCACTTGTGCGCCCTCCGTCGCGAACAGCCGAGCGGTGGCTGCGCCTATCCCCGACGTCGCTCCGGTCACAATTGCGGTCTTGCCGTCCAGCGCCCCCATCAGCTGACGAACTCCGGTGTTTCGGCGCGGGTCCGTCCGACGAAGTCCTCGAGCTCGGCCAACGTGTGGTCGGGCAACTTCGGCTCCTCGTACTCGCCGAGCACCTTTTGGGCCATGGCAATCCCCCGACTGTTGGCGTCGACACCACCCGATGCGTTCCACTGTTCGTAGCTGTCGCCGTCCATCAGCTCGGGCATGAAGAACGCCGACTCGAAGTTGGCGAGCGTGTGATCGGTGCCCAGATAGTGGTCGCCGGGTTCGATCTCCCGGACTGCCTCCATGGCCGGGTCGAGCTCATCCATCTGGAGGCCTCCGCCGAGTTTGTACATCATGCGCATCTGTTCGCCGTCGAGCATCGCCTTGGCGTAGCTCTGGCACAGGGCGGACTCGAGGTAACCGGTCGTCGACAACACGAAGTTGGCGCCGGCCATCAGCACGCCGTACATGTTGCGAGCCGATTCGTAGCCGGCCTGCGCGTCCACAAGTTTCGAAGAGGAGCAACCGCCGCTGCAGCGCCAGGGCAGTTTGTACCGCCGGGCGAGCTGGCCCATCAACATGTTGATGTGATCGATCTCCGGAGTCCCGGCCAGAGGTGCGCCAGAGTTCATGGCCACCGTGGCGGTCCATTGTCCGTACACCGACGGCGAGCCGGGTCGCACCAATTGCATGAACGCTACGCCAGCCAACGCCTCGGCACTGAGTTGGGCGACCGCACCAACAGTCGACGCCGGGGTGCTCGCACCGCCAAGCACGAACGGGCTGAACAACATGGCCTGGTTGCTGGCGGCATAGACCTTGACCGCGTCGAGCATCGTCTGGTCCCACACCAGCGGCGAGTTCGCGTTGGCCAGCGACGTGCTGACGCAGTTGTCCTGGACGAACTCCTGTCCGTGCACGATGCCCATCATGTGCAACGACTGTTCGGCCCGTGCGCGCGACGTCACCGATCCCATGAGGGGTTTGTCGCTGAGCTGCAGCAGGCTCTTGGTCATCTCGAGATGCCGATGCGGCACGGGAATGTCCATCGGTTCGACCAGCACGCCGCCGGCCATGTGCATCGACGGCTCCATCTGCGCGATCTTGGCGAAGTTGTCGAAGTCCTCGAGCGTGGCGTTTCGTCGTTTGTTGTCCATGTCGAGGACAAAAGGCGCTCCATACGCCGGTACGAATGCGGTCTTGTTGCGGCCGATCGTGATGTCATGGCCCGCCGTCCGCGAGTGCATCGTGTACGTCTCCGGCGCCGTGGAGATGAGATCCATGAGCTGTTCGCGGTCGATGTACACGCGGTAGCCATCGACCTTCGCTCCCGCCGCCTTCCACAAGGCGATCGACTCGTCATCGCGGAAGTCGATGCCCACCTCTTCGAGGATGCGACAGGAGGCATCGTGCACGCGGTCGAGCTCCTCCTCACTGACGACATCAAGGAACGGCAAACCCCGGGTCAACTCCGGCAACCAGCGAACACGACGGTCCTCTCGCGCCTGGCGTCTCGCATCACGACCCTGCCTTCCTCGGGACTTCCGCCCGAGATCCGCGGAAGCCGACATGGTCGCTTCGCGAGGCTGCGCTCCCCCGGCCTCTTGTCCCATCACGTGCCTCTCTCGATCAAGGAACTTGCGAGGGTATCTCGAAGTGCGGCCAGCACTTCCGCATCGGCCACTGCGCCGGTGCGAATGACTTCGGTCAGCTCCGGAAGGTCGTGGGGTCCGTCCGCCCACACCATCATTCCCGCCGTCATGTTGCGCGGGTTCAACGCACTCACGCCGAGGCCGGACTCCACCGCCGCTTGCACTCCGGACAACATCG
>JABDIW010000323.1 GCA_013003515.1 Acidimicrobiia bacterium | reverse complement strand
CGAAGTCGTAGAAGCGGGCTGCTCCGGTGATGCGCCATTGGTCTGGGTCGGGGTCGGTGTCGGAGATGACGTGGACGTCGTCGAACCACACCAGAACCTCACACACCCCAGACGGCGGCTCACCCGGCGCCCACGGCGCCTCGGAGTAGACACACGGGGGCAGCGGACCGGCAGCGAAACCGGTGTAGTCCCAGGCTCCCTCGATCCCGTCGCCACTGCCGGGCCCGTCACCAGACGGACCGGTCGGGTCACCCCACCAGTTGCCGGTCGCCACCTGGGACCCCGGGAATCCCCACAGTGCCGGAAACTCATTGCCGACGATGCAGGAGTCTGTGACGCTGCCGGTCGAGTGGTAGCTGAGTACTGCCGACCCACGATCCCCGGCTCCGACGTTGCCAAGCAGCGCGGACCTCGTGATGTCGACGGATCCGCGCAACACGGTCACGGCCCCTTCGCCTCCGGTCGAGGTGTTGGCGGCGATGAGCGAGTCCGCAACCTCGACTGCGACGCTGTTCACCGCATAGATGGCGGGCCCGAGCTGGGAGGTGTTGTCGACCATCTGGCCCCCGTGCACTGTCAGGCTCGTCCGGTCCTCGATGAAGATCGCTCCGCCTCCGAACCCGGGGGTCGTTGAGTTTCCGGAGAAGTTCGTATTCGTCGCGATCACCGGGGAGTACGCCGAGTACACGGCACCGCCGCGGTTGCCGGCCGTGTTTGCCACGAACTCAGACTCGGTGAGTTCCACAGAGCCTGCGACCCGGACGGCGATTGCGCCACCGGCGTGACCAGCCGTGTTGCCGGTGAACGCGCTCTGCTCAACCGTCAGCGTGTCCGCGGTCGCCAGCAGGATGGCGCCTCCGAGGACACGAGCCGAGTTCTCCGCGAAGCGGGTGCGAGAGACCACGAAGGACGAGTTGCCGGAGAAGATCGCACCGCCACCGTGGATCGAGTCGGAAGCGCTGTTACCGGTGAAACTGCTGTCGCGGATCTCGACAGCGGCCGCGTTGGCGACGATGGCACCCCCGGCCTCCGATGAGTTGGCTTCGAAAGTCGAGTTGGCGATGTCGGCCGTTGTCTTGCTGCCGATAAAGAGACCTCCGGCCGAGCTCGGACCGTGGTTGCCCGAGACCGTGACACCGTCCATCGCGAGCGAACCTCGGTAGATGAGCAGCACGGCTCCGCCTGTCCCGGCAGCCGTGTTGTTCAGGAGGTTGCTGTCGATGATCGTTATCGAGGCGTCCCAATGGCCATAGATGGCGCCTCCGCCGTTGCCGCGGTTGTTCCGCATCTCGACGCCAACCAGTGTCAGAAATGCCGGCGCCTCGTTGGAGGCGCCCACCTCGATCGCGCCGCCGTCGAATCCGTTCCCGTCGGTGATGGTCGTGTTGTGGACTTCGAGGGAGACTCCGGGGTTCACGCGGAAGATCTGGTTCGTGCCACCACCCGACAGCAGGAGATTCCCTTCGAAGTCGAGGATGACATCCTTCTGGACGGTCTTCACCGGTATCACGAGCGTGGTCGGTGTCGCGCAGTCGAAGGTGTGCGGCCCTCCGCCTGCCGACAGGGCGGCGTTGAGCCCGGTCTCGTCACACGAGTACTCGGTGGCGAGCGCCGGGGCAGGAACCAGAACCATGGCGGCTACGAGCACCAGGGCGAGTGCCGTGGTGCGAGCCGACCGGATGCGCAACCGCATGCGACCTCCTCAAGTCTCGTCAGCGCCATGGTCTGCTTGGGTATCAACGATGCATAGGGCCAAACGGGCAACTTGGCCCAATCCGGGTCATGATCAGCCCCATTCAGGGTGATCGCGTCATCTGCGGAACGTCGAGGGCTAGGAGTTCTGGGCCAAGACGGCGCCGGCTTCGATTGCCTCCAGGTTCTCCTCCTCGAACGGTCCCCGTGCGGCTGCCCGCAGCGCGTCGGCCGGGATACCGAGCCGGGTGAGCGCCACGGTGAGCACGACAAGCCCATGGTGCGCCTTCGGGATCCTGTCTCCCGTCCCGGCCGGGTCGACGACCACTACCCGGGCGCGGGTCTCGACGTTAGAGAAGTCGGGGACCGTTACAACAACGGACTGCGGCGTCATGGATTCGAGGGCGCCTCCGACCTTGCGAAGGCCGTCGGCCGATAACAGCACCAGAACGTCCGGCACCGATACCGGTAGCGCGGGTTGCTCTGTGGGTGCGATGACGAGCTGGTTGACGCTGTGGCCGGTCTTGACCGTCACCGGGTAGTCGCCGCGCTGGCGGGCCCACAGGCCCGACCGGATCGCCGCTTCGGCGCCAAGGCGAGTCGCCGATCGGACCTTGGCGCCGGCCGATCCAGCGACGAGAACCGAGATGGGATGTGCGATGGATGACTCGAACTCGACGGGGATCGTCCTCGCGGGACGTCGTGGGGGGAGGTTGGCCGCCTGGTCGCGGTACAGCCGCTCGTACCCGGCCACGTCTCGATCGGCGATGACACCTCGTTCGTAGCCGTGGTCGTCGATCAGTGAATCGAGGCCCTTCTTGCCGAGCCGGTTCTTGGGGACGAAGTAGGCCGTGCACAGCTCCCAGATGTCGAGCAACGCAAACCCGGGGTGGCGGATGGCATCGACCATTCGATCGGCGAGGTCCGGATCGAACGAGGTTCCCCGGTACACGTATCCGGCACCGTTGACGTCGACCGTCCCGCAGATGTCGAGAGGATGCTCGAGCGATCCCTGTGGGGTCGTCGAGGTGACGGCGCCTTCGGGCGTGGTGGTGGAGTGTTGTCCGCCGGTCATCCCGAAGTTGAGGTTGTTCATCACCAGTACCGTGACGCCCACGTTGCGGCGAGCGGCGTTGATGAGGTGGGTGCCGCCGATGCCGGTCCCGCCGTCACCCATGATCACGATGACCGTCAGGTCGGGCCGGGCCAGCTTCACTCCGGTGGCGTAGGTGACGCTGCGGCCATGGAGCCCGTGGAATGCCGAGGTCTCGAAGTGCTGATCGGACAGACCGGCGCAACCGATGTCGGACACGATCACGACTTGGGCCGGATTGAGCTGGAGGGTGACAAGCGCCTGATTGAGCGAGTCGAGGATGCTGCCATGGCCGCAGCCCGGGCAGAACGGATAGCCGGAGTCGTTGCGGTAGGTGTCGAGCCGGAGGACGGTGGTCACAGCGCCTTCTCCAAGATCTCGGCGACGGAGATCAGCTCGCCGTCGATCCTGTTGACTCCGACGACCTCGCGACCACCCGCAAGCCGCTCGATCTCACGCCGATAGAGGCCATGGTTGAGCTCGGCGACGACCACGCGGTCGATTCCGTCGAGGGCGTTGGCGAGAGCGGATTCGGGGACCGGCCACAGCGACTGGATCACCATCGACGACATCGTGTGTCCCTCGGCTCGCGCTGCTGCGGTCGCCGCCCTGATGGCGCCGCCGACGATGCCATACCCGATCACCAGGGTGGTTGCGCCCGATTCGAGGTCGGTGTCGACCAGCTCGATCTCGTCGCGGTGGTCCTCGATCTTGGCGATGAGATGCTGGTTGAGAGCGTCGATCGTGGCGCGGTCCTTGGTGATGATGGCCCGCTCGTCGTGGGTCGATCCGGTGAACCGCACCGCCTCCTCGCCACCGAACTCGTGAAGCGGATGAACCGCAGCCGGCGGCTTGTACGAGTAGGGGAGGCCCGCAGTGGCCATCTCCCGGTCGCGAACGGCCACGGACGGGTACGTGTCGCGCTCGACCGTGGTCAGCGACATCACCAGCTCCTTGTCGGTGAGCAAGAACACCGGGCAGCGGAACCGCTCGGCCAGGTCGAA
>JABDIW010000314.1 GCA_013003515.1 Acidimicrobiia bacterium | reverse complement strand
GCGCGCCTCTTCAAGATGGGTTCGGGCACCGGCTCGAACTTCTCAAACATCCGTGGTGAGAACGAGCCACTGTCCGGTGGCGGCAAGAGCTCCGGCGTCATGTCGTTTCTCAAGATCGGCGACCGCGCCGCCGGCGCCATCAAGTCGGGCGGAACCACCCGCCGGGCCGCCAAGATGGTCATCCTCGACGTCGACCACCCCGACATCGAGCTCTTCATCGACTGGAAGAAGGCCGAAGAAGACAAGGCGCGCATCCTCATCCAGAAGGGCGGCATGGCTGCCGACTTCAACGGCGAGGCCTACGCCACCGTCTCGGGTCAGAACTCGAACAACTCCGTCCGGGTGACCTCGGACTTCATCGAGGCAGTGATCGCCGATGGAGACTGGAACCTGACCCGCCGCACCGACGGGGCAGTCGCCAAGACGGTGAAGGCGCGCGATCTGTGGCGTCAGATCTCAGAGGCCGCCTGGGCGTGCGCCGACCCCGGCCTGCAGTTCGACACGATCATCAACGAGTGGCACACGTGCCCCGAGGGTGGCCGCATCCGTGGGTCGAACCCGTGCTCGGAGTACATGTTCCTCGACGACACTGCCTGCAACCTGGCTTCGCTGAACCTCGTACGTTTCATGAACCCGGACGGCAGCTTCGACATCGACTCCTACCAGCACGCCATCCGTCTCTGGACCATGGTGCTGGAGATCTCGGTGACGATGGCCCACTTCCCATCCGCCCCGATCGCCCAGGGCTCGTACGACTACCGCACACTCGGCCTCGGCTACGCCAACCTGGGTTCGATGTTGATGCGGATGGGACTCGCCTACAACTCCGACGAGGGTCGGGCGATTGCCGGGACGCTCACCGCCATCCTCACGGGCTACGCCTACGCGACGTCGGCGGAGATGGCATCGGTGGTCGGGCCGTTCCCCAAGTTCACAGAGAACCGCGAGCACATGCTGCGTGTGATCCGCAACCACCGACGGGCCGCCTATGACGCCCCGGCCGAGGACTTCGAGGGCCTCACCCACACGGTGATGGGAATCGACGCCGGCCTCGCGCCCGCTCCCCTGCTGTCGGCGGCACGCCAGAGTTGGGACCTCGCCCTCGACCTCGGTGAGGCGCACGGCTATCGCAACGCCCAGGCGACGGTGCTCGCCCCCACCGGGACCATCGGCTTGCTCATGGACTGCGACACGACCGGAGTCGAGCCGGACTTCGCCCTCGTGAAGTTCAAGAAGCTGGCCGGCGGCGGCTACTTCAAGATCGTCAACCAGTCGGTGACGCCGGCGCTGGCGAACCTCGGATACAGCGAGGCGCAGCAGTCGGAGATCGTCACCTACATCGTGGGCACCTCCAGTCTCGACGACGCCCCGTTCATCAACTCCGAGTCGCTGTCGGCGAAGGGGTTCACGGCCGAGGAGATCGCCAAGATCGAAGCGACACTGCCGGGCGTCTTCGAACTCAAGCACGCCTTCAACGTGTTCGTGATCGGTGAGGCTGCACTACAGCGGCTCGGTTTCGAGGTCGACGAATACACGAGCTGGGAGTTCGATCTGCTGGCTGCACTCGGTTTCTCGAGGTCCGAGATCACCGCGGCCAACGACCACATCTGTGGACGCCAGACGATCGAAGGCGCCCCGCACATCGCCGACGAGCATCTGTCGGTGTTCGACACGGCCAACAAGAACGGCAAGTACGGGACCCGGTTCATCCACCACCTCGGCCACATCAAGATGATGGCCGCCGCCCAGCCGTTCATCTCGGGTGCGATCTCCAAGACGATCAACATGCCGAACGAGGTGACACCCGAGGACATCCAGGACGCCTACAAGGTGAGCTGGGACCTCGGTCTGAAGTCGATGGCGCTGTACCGGGACGGCTCGAAGGCGAGCCAGCCGCTGTCGAGCTCCAGCGACGACGGCGCCTCGGAGGAGGAGACCGAAGAGATCGCGGCGGCAGTCGACAAGGACGTCCAGATCGCCTGGGGTCAGGTCCCCGCCGGGCTGTCACCCAGCCAGGCGTACGCCCAAGGGATGCACCCCCAGCGGTTCTTGCTTCCCGGACGTCGGCGTGGCTTCAACCAGGAAGCCCGGGTCGGAGGCCACAAGGTGTTCCTGCGCACCGGCGAATACGACGACGGCACCCTCGGAGAGATCTTCATCGATCTCGCGAAGGAGGGTGCGACGCTCAAGGGCATCCTGAGCTGCTTCGCGATCGCAGTGAGCAAGGGCCTTCAATACGGCGTGCCGCTCGAGGAGTTCGTGGACACGTTCACGTTCCAGACGTTCGAGCCACGCGGCATGGTCGAGGGGCATCCGAACATCAAGATGTCGA
>JABDIW010000300.1 GCA_013003515.1 Acidimicrobiia bacterium | reverse complement strand
GCATGGCGCCGCCGCACCAACGGCGACAGTGCCGAGCCGACCGTCTACCTCGACATGACCCTGATCGCCTTGGGTTTGCTGATCTCAGGAAGCGCCCACGAGGGCCATTCACACGCTGCACAGGCAGCCGGGACGGCTGCCGTCATCACCGCCGCGATCCTCATCCTGCCCATGGCCCGCAGCGCCGTCGTCATGGTCTACGCCGCCTTCACCAACGCACTGGTCCTGGTGATCGGCCCGCGCCTGGACTTCACCGACCCCGCTCTCGCCGACGAGCTTGCCTACATCGAACAGATGATCACCGTGATCCTGCTGGTGACCACCGCGGTGATCCTCTACGGAGCCGCCCGCTCCATGCTTCGTGATGCCGCCAGGACCGACGACGCACTCTTCCAGGAACGTCGCGCCAACGAGCTCAAGAACGAGTTCGTGTCGATGGTGAGTCACGAGCTGCGGACACCGCTCACCTCGATCGCCGGATTCATCGACACGCTCCGCGTTGCCTGGCGCGAGCTTCCCGAGGACGAAGTCGAGGAGTTCCTCAGGATCGTCACCGACGAAGCCAGCCACCTCTCGCAGCTCGTCGAGGACATTCTCGTGATCCCGCGCCTCGAGGCCGGCCGATTGCCGCTCCACACGGTGGACTTCGATCCACGAGAAGACGTTTACGCCAGCATCGAGGCGATCTTCCCCAACGGCTCGACAACTCGCGAGATCGAGATCGCCATGCCCGGCGCCATCCAGGTTCGCGCCGATCGATCCCGGATGAAACAGGTCCTTCGGAATCTGCTCGAGAACGCCCGCAAGTACGGCGGAGACGAGGTCTATGTCGAGGTGGGCCTCACCGACAGCGGTGCGGTGTTCGTGGTCGCCGACAACGGTCCCGGAGTCCCGGAGACGGACCGGCACCGGATCTTCGAACCGTTCGAGCAAGTCGGCAAGGGCGACAACCGGGAGGCTTCGGGTGTCGGTCTCGGACTGCCGATCGCGTCCCAACTCGTCACGGCCATGGGCGGGCGAATGTGGTACGAACAATCGTTCCCTCGTGGGGCCCGGTTCTGCTTCAGTCTTCCGTTGGCCGGTTCGATGCAGCCGGTCGCCGAGTCGACGACCACCTGAGGGGGCGGCCTCCTAGCCTGACCCGATGATCTTCGGTCTGTGGTCCATCCTGCGTCGCTTCGGACAGGCGATCCGACGCGGGTGGAGCGAGCCCGAGTTCCGGGGACTCCTGTCGCTGGTGGCCGTGGTGATCGCTGCCGGAACGGTCTTCTATCGCGCCGTCGAGGGATGGCGGTGGCTCGACTCGCTGTACTTCACGGTCATCACCCTGACCACGGTCGGATACGGAGATGTATCCCCCGAGACCGATCTCGGCAAGGGCTTCACCATCGTCTTCATCCTGGTCGGGATCGGGCTGCTGCTCGCCTTCATCGAGCGGGTCGCCCGATATGCGTCGGAGGCGAACGCCGAAGCGAGGGAGCGACGCCGCCGACGCAAAGACGGGTAGGGGTCAGGCTTCGTCCTCGGCGTCCGGGGACGCAAACGGGTCGGAGACATGAACCGGGGCTTCCACCGGACGCGGCCGCCACGACAGCACCCAGTTGGACTGGCGAGGACGACCCGGCGGCACCGCACGGGCGGCGGCTTCCTCGGCCATCAGTTGCTCGACGGCGGCTGCGATCGCCGCCGCCGTCACCGTGTCGGCCCGCCCCGAGATCTCTGCGCTCACAGCGGCAACTCTACGAGCTCGACGAGCGTGCCACCCCACGACTTGGGATGAACAAAGGCGATTCGGGCTCCCCGGCCTCCAGGTCGAGGCTCCTCATCGACGAGCCGACCTCCGGCCTGGCGTACGTCCTCGAGGGCGGCTTCGATGTCGGGAACCGCCAGGGCGACATGGTGGAGGCCTTCCCCACGCTTGGCGAGGAAACGACCCACCGCGGTGTCATCACCGAGCGGGGCGATCAGCTGGATGTGAGACCCCCCGACCGGGATCATCACCTCCTCGACACCCTGCGACTCGACCCGCTCCCGCTCGCCGGCAACGGCCCCATAGAGCTCGGCGAATCGCGGGATCGCCTCGTCGAGATCGACGACGGCGATGGCAACGTGGTCGAGGTTGTACGGAAGCATGACGAGAGCCTACGCCTGGCGTGAACCACGAATCCGCCCGGTAGCCTGGCCCCGGCACCAAGGAGGATCATGACAACGGTCATCAGCTCGATTGCACGCACTCCCATCGGCAGGTTCAGCGGTGCATTCACCCCAATGACTGCGATGGACCTGGGAGCCGCAGCCATCACTGGCGCCCTCGACCGATCGGGACTCGACGGGACCACCGTGGACGAGATCATCTTCGGGCACGTGCTCCAGGCGGGGATGGGTCAGATCACCTCTCGCCAGGCTGCCAACAAGGCCGGCATACCGATGACGGTCCCGTCGACCACGGTCAACAAAGTCTGCCTGTCTGGCATGACGGCCATCGCAGACGCCGATCGACGGGTACGCCTCGGCGAGGCCAAGTTCCTCGTCGCCGGGGGCATGGAGAGCATGACCAACGCCCCCTACATCCTTCACGGAGCACGTAGTGGCCTGCGCATCGGCGACGCAACCCTCGTCGATTCGATGCAACACGACGGCCTCTTCTGTGCCTT
>JABDIW010000170.1 GCA_013003515.1 Acidimicrobiia bacterium | reverse complement strand
GCATCCCCGATCGCCCTGGGTCGGATCACGGCTCCGACGCTCGTGGTCGCAGGCGACGCCGACCCATACGCGAAACGACCCGAGGTCCTGGCAGCGGCCATCCCGGGAGCCGACTGCCTCGTTGTCGCCGGTGACCATGGGACCTGCGTCACCAACCCGGAGTTCGCCAGGGCAGCCATCGACTTCCTCGACGTGTCTGTGTGACTCCCGCCGGTCGAAACCGCCACTCGACCTGGGGCTGCCCCGTTTAGCCTGCGACCACTACACCCACAGGAGGACTCGTGCGCGTCGCACTCGGTGCCGACCATGCCGGCTTCGAGCTCAAGGAGCTGCTGAAGGACCATCTCGCCAAGGCGGGCCACGCCGTGATCGATCTGGGCACCGACTCGGAAGAATCGGTGGACTATCCGGATTACGCCGCCGCCGTGGGCCGCGCCGTGATCGCGGGACGTGCGGAGCGAGGCATCGTGGTGTGCGGTTCGGGAGCCGGTGCAGCCATCGCCGCCAACAAGCTCAATGGGATCCGTTGCGCCCAGGCGCATGACACCTACACGGCCCATCAGGCAGTCGAGCACGACGACGTCAACTGCCTGGCGGTCGGAAGCCGGGTGATCGGATCGGCTCTGGCAGTCGAGATCGCCGATTCATTCCTCGGCGCGACGTTCACGGGTGCTGCCCGCCACGTGCGCCGTCTCAACAAGGTGCTCGACCTCGAGGAGCACCGGGTCTGATCACCAGCCCCGGGTACCGGCACCGCCCTTGAAGGGCCCGGTGACTCCGGAAGTGATCCAGCCCCCGTAGAAGTCCCCGGCCTGAGGCGTGACGAGCTCATGGTCGAGATAGCAGGCGTCGACGCGCCCCGGATAGAACGAGTAGTGGTCGCGGATCGCCTCGTAACCGGGGCGAGGCTCTCGATAGACCCAGGCGGCATCTGCAACCAGAAGGTCGCCCACCACCAGGTCGACGTAGGAAGCGACACCTTTGAACTCGCACACCGTGACCGTCGAGGAAGGCACCAGCAGCGTCTCGTCGCAGTCTGCGCCGGGTAGGTAGATGCCGGGTGGATGGTTGGTTTCCAGGACGCGAAAGGCTCGAGAGCTGTCGGCGACCACGCGACCAGCATGTTCGACTCGAGCGGTGGCGGAACACGGCTCGACACGCGGTGGCCGCGGGTAATCCCAGACAGATTCGGTCATGGGACGAGTCTGGCCGGGGTCCAGGGACTACCGGGACTTCGCGTGGAAATCGACGACTTCAGAGGCGGGTCGAACTGTACGATGCATCCCCCATGACCTCCGACCGTTTCCTCAACCGCGAGCTGTCCCTCCTCGACTTCCAGGAACGTGTCCTCGCTCTCGGTGAGCGAACCGATCTCCCGCTGCTGGAGCGGGTCAACTACGCCGCAATCGTGTCGTCGAATCTCGACGAGTTCTTCCAGGTTCGGGTTGCCGGCCTCAAAGAGCAGGTGTCGGCGGGGGTTCACGGCGACGCGGCCTCGACCCTCGCCGCCATCCGTCCCAAGGTGAGAGAACTGGAGAGCCGCCGCGACGCCCTCGTCGCCAAGGAGCTGCTTCCCCAACTCGCCGAAGCCGGGATCCACATGATCGGGTGGTCGGACCTCGGCTCCGACGCGCGGGCATACATGAGCGAGGTCTTCGAGCACGATGTGTTCCCTGTACTGACGCCGCTTGCCATCGATCCTTCGCATCCGTTCCCGTTCATCTCCAACCTGTCGCTCAACCTCGGTGTGCTCGTAACGACACCCGACGGTGACCGGAGGTTCGCCAGGGTCAAGGTGCCCCCATCACTGCCACGCTTCTTCGCTGCTCCCGACGACGGCGGATGGCTACCCCTCGAGCACCTCATCGCAGCTCATACCGACCGCATGTTCCCCGGCGTCACGGTGGACGGCCTTCACGTGTTCCGGGTGACCCGCAACGCCGACCTGGCACTGGAAGAGGCCGAGGCCGACGATCTGCTCGAGGCGATAGAGACGGTGTTGCAGTTCCGCCGCCACTCGGCGGCCGCGGTCAGGGTCGAGGTCGAAGCCGGGATCCCGTCGGACGTGCTCGACCTGCTCCTCGAGAACCTCCACCTCGACCGGGAGGATGTCTTCGAGTGCGAGACGTTGCTCGGCCTCAGCTCGCTGTGGCAATTCTTCGGGATGGATCGTCCAGACCTGAAGAGCCCTCCGTGGACACCGACCACCCCGAGCCGATTGGCCAACCGTGGCGACGACCGCGTCGACATGTTCACGGAGATGCGGCGCGGTGACATCCTGGTTCATCACCCGTACGAATCGTTCAACACATCGACCGCTGCGTTCCTGGCCCAGGCAGCCGCCGACCCCGATGTCCTGGCCATCAAACAGACGCTGTACCGCACCTCGGTCCAGGCCGACCCCGAGTTCGGCGGTGAGGCCGGCATCGTCCGCTCACTCATCTCGGCTGCCGAGGTTGGCAAGCAGGTTGCCGTGCTCATCGAACTCAAGGCCAGATTCGACGAGGAAGCGAACATCAACTGGGCCCGGATGCTCGAGTCGGCCGGAGTGCACGTGGTCTACGGCGTGACCGGCCTCAAGACGCACGCCAAGATCGCACTCGTCGTGCGGCGGGAAGCCGGCGGTCTTCGTCGCTACTCACACGTCGGCACGGGGAACTACAACCCCAAGACGGCGCGTATCTACGAGGACCTCGGCCTGTTCACCGCGGACCCCGACATCGGTGCCGACCTGTCGGAGCTGTTCAACGCCCTGACCGGTTTCGGCCGCGAAGCCGAATACAGGAAGCTGCTGGTGGCTCCGCGGGACCTTCGACCCCGCATCCTCGATCGCATCCGGGAGCAAGCGACACTCGGCACCGAGGGACGCATCGAGATGAAGATCAACCACCTCGTCGACCACAAGGTCATCGAAGCGCTCTACGAAGCATCGGATGCAGGGTGCTCCATCGACCTGAACATCCGCGGCATCTGCTGCATCCGACCCGGCGTCCCCGGGATGTCGGAGAACATCCGGATCCGCTCGGTCGTTGGTGAGTTCCTCGAACACTCACGCATCTACAAGTTCGGCGCCGGGGTCGAAGAGGCCGTGTACTACATGGGCTCCGCAGACATGATGCCGCGCAACCTCGACGGACGGGTCGA
>JABDIW010000277.1 GCA_013003515.1 Acidimicrobiia bacterium | reverse complement strand
GGATTCGGACGCGATGCTGATGCGGCTCACAGAGTTGGCCGCGGGTGCCCCTCACGACATTCACGAGATCCTCACGACAGAGGCGCAGCGCATCGCCGGCCTCACCGAGATGGTCACCTACCTGGGTCTTCCACCTCGCCTCGGCTCTGACGGAACCACCGGCTTCGGGTTGAAGATCCCGATGCTCGTTGAGTCGTTTGTCAGGTCGGGGTTGATCCTCGAGACGGTCGAGGAAGTGGAGGTCTTCACCTATCCGCTGGGGATGTGGCATCAGTTCGAGACCCATCGTGACTTCGTCGCCGAACTCGGTCGCGACGTCTTCGCGACGAAGCGGCGGCATCTGGCGGAACCGATCGATCCCTACAAGCGCCCGTCGGTCGTGCGTTCGATGCTCCAGGAGGTGCGGTGGCGGGTTCCCATCGTGTGGGTTCCCATCGTGCGTGTCGTCGCTCACAAGGCGAGTTGAGCCCGCAAGGCGGGTTAGCTCGCAAGGCGAGTTGAGCCCGCAAGGTGGGTTAGCTCGCAAGGCGAGTTGAGCCCGCAAGGTGGGTTAGCTCACAAGGCGAGTTGAGCCCGCAAGGTCGGTTGAGCCCGGTGGCTAGATGACGGTTCCTGGGGGGATCACGGCGCTGCCCTTGATCACGACAACGCCATCTCGGATCGCATAGGTGTCGGTCTCGACACCGTCCTTGACACCGGCGGCGTTGATGATGCGGACGTTGTCGCCGATGCGGGCGTTGACGTCGAGGATCGCGTTCCGGATCTCGCACCCGTGGCCCACGCCGACACCGGGAAGCCCGGGTGGCGGTTCGGCCTCGTAATACCCGGCACCCATCACCAGGGTCCGCTCCAGGGTCGAGCCCGACCGCACCCGACCGCGGACGCCGATGACCGAGTCGCGCAGCGTCGCCCCGTCGACGATGGATCCGTCGCAGAGGATGGTGGCCGAGATGTCGCACGCTCCCACCTTTGCGCCCGGCAGGAACCGGGGGTGGGTGTAGATGGGGTAGTCGGGGTCGTACAGATCGAGAGGCGGCACCGGCAAGGTCAGCTCGATGTTGGCCTGGTGGAACGAGCCGATGGTCCCGATGTCGCGCCAGTAGCCGTCGTACACGTATCCGAACACCGATCGATCGCGCACTGCGACCGGGATGATCTCCTTCCCGAAGTCCACGCCGGGCTCTGTTTCCAGGAGATCCACGAGAACTTCGGTCTTGAACACGTAGATGCCCATCGAAGCAAGCAGCTCGCCAGGTGCTCCGGGGATGTCTGCTTTGGCGATCGTCTCGGCCGTCAGCGAGAAGTGGTCGAGGACTTCGTCTTCTTGTGGCTTCTCGACGAACTCGGCGATGTGGCTGGTGCCATCCAGATGCATGACACCGAAACCGGGTGCGTCGGACCTCGGGACTGGCGTGACGGCGACCGTCACGTCGGCATCGTTGGAGCGGTGGGTCTCGATCATCTTCTCGAGCGGCATCAAGTACAGCTGATCGCCCGAGAGGATCAGGACCTCGTCGGGGGCGTCGGCGGTCAGCCGGAACAGCATCTGGCGCACGGCATCTGCCGTGCCCTGGTACCACTCCCGGCTCGTTCCGGTCTGCTCGGCGGCGAGGATGTTGACGAAACCCGACGAAAACGCGTCGAACCGGTAGGTCTGGGAGATGTGTCTGTGCAGGCTGGCGCTGTTGAACTGGGTCAACACGTAGATCTGATCGAAGTCAGACCGGATCGAGTTCGAGATCGGGATGTCGATGAGGCGGAACTTGCCGCCCATGGGTACTGCGGGTTTGGCCCTGAGCTCGGTGAGGGGATAGAGCCGGGCTCCCTGTCCACCACCGAGGATTGCCGTGACGACTTTGCTCATGAGGCCAAGCTACAAGGGCTGCCGGCTACCCGCTGCCAGTCTCTCGTCCATTGTTCGTAGTCCCTAGTCCCTAGTCGATGGGCTGTTGACTGTTGACTATCGACTGTCGACTGACAGCCGGCGCCCGCCGGCTGTCACACGTTGAACCTGAAGAAGATCACGTCGCCTTCGGCGACGATGTAGTCCTTGCCCTCCTGGCGCCACTTGCCTGCCTCCTTGGCGCCTAGCTCGCCGCCATGGGCGACGTATGCGTCATAGGAGACCACTTCGGCCTTGATGAACCCGCGCTGGAAGTCGGTATGGATGACGCCGGCCGCTTCGGGAGCGGTGGCGCCTTTGCGAACCGTCCACGCCCGCGCCGCCTTGTCGCCTGCGGTGAAGAACGTCTGCAGACCGAGCAGGTGATATGCGGCGTGCACCACGCGGTCGAGACCGGGCTCTTCGACGCCCAGGTCCTCCAAGAAGGCAGCCTTGTCATCGTTGTCGAGCAGGAGGATCTCACCTTCGATGGTGGCGCAGATCGTCACCATGTCGGCGCCCTCGGATTCGGCGAGCTTGGCGACGGCCTCCGTGTGCTCGTTGCCGCGTGCCCCGGCCTCGTCGACGTTGCGATGTACATCGTGGGTTTCACGGTGAGCAGGTGGAGCTCACGCACCATCTTCAACTCGTCGGTGGTGAGACCCATGGATCGCACCGGCATGCCGTTGTCGAGGTGGGCTTCGACACGCTCCAACAACGCCGACATCGGGGCTGCGTTCTTGTCGCCGGCGCGGGCCTGTCGGGCCCACCTGTCGACGCCTTTGCGAACGGTCTCGAGGTCGGCGAGGGCGAGCTCGGTCGTGATGGTCTCGATGTCGCGCAACGGATCGATGTCCCCCGAGACATGAACGACGTCGGGGTCTTCGAAGCACCTCACGACCTGGGCGATGGCGTCGACCTCACGGATGTGGGACAGGAACTTGTTGCCGAGCCCTTCACCCTCGGAGGCGCCCTCCACGAGACCAGCGATGTCGACGAACTCGACGACGGCCGGGATCACCTCGGCAGGTTTGGCGATGGCGGCGATGTTGTCGAGACGAGGGTCGGGAACCGTGGCGATCCCCACGTTGGGGTCGATGGTGCAGAAGGGGTAATTCTCGGCGTCGATGCCGGCAGCAGTGAGGGCGTTGAAGAGCGTCGACTTGCCCACATTGGGCAGTCCGACGATGCCGCAAGAGAGACCCATCAGTCGAACACCACGGTCTTGTTGCCGTACACGATCAGGCGGTTGTCGAGATGGAGGTGCACGGCTCGTGCCAGGACGGCCTTCTCGAGGTCCCGACCCTTGTGAATCAGGTCCGGAACCGAGTCGCGGTGCGACACGTGCGACACGTCCTGGGCGATGATCGGCCCCGCGTCCAGCTCGCCGGTGACGAAGTGGGCAGTGGCACCGATCACCTTGACGCCACGCTCATGGGCCTGGTGATACGGCCGCGCACCGGCAAAGGCGGGGAGGAACGAGTGGTGGATGTTGATGATGCGGTTCGGATAGGCCGCGACGAACTCGGGGCTCAGGATCTGCATGTAGCGGGCGAGCACGATGACATCGATGTCGTGACGGTCGATGAGGTCGCGAACGGCTGATTCCTGGGCGTTCCTCGTGTCAGGGGTGATCGGTAGGTGGTGGAAGGGAACGCCGAAATCGTCGGCGACCTGGGCCAGGTCGTCGTGGTTGGAGATCACGAGGGAGATGTCGGTGGCGAGTTCGCCCATTCGCCACCGGGCGAGCAGGTCATACATGCAGTGCGCCTGCTTCGACACCAGGACGGCAATCCGGGCGCGTTCATCGGAGAAGCGCAGCCGCCAGTCCATGGAGAATCGCTGCGCGATCGGCGCGAACTCATCGGCGATCCGCTCCCGATCGATGTCGAAACCGTCGAGCTCCCACTCGATTCGCTGCACGAACACCGACTCCTCGAGGTCGGTGTGTTGGTCGGCATGGATGATGTTGCCGTCGTTCTCGTAGATGAAGCGCGAGACCTCGGCGACGAGGCCTTTCTGGTCGGCGCAGGACAACAGCAGCGTTGCAGTGGTGGTCATGGAAGTGGGGAGCTTATCGGTCCCTCGAGGCCCCGGGTTCAGTGCTGCGACTACCTTGGTCCCATGGACCCACTCGCCGACCTTTTGAAAGCTGCAGGGAAGGCCCACCACGAGGCGTTCATCTCCACCGATGGCGCCGACCCCGAGTGGCCGCTCTGGTACGCCGACTTCCTCGTGGGCCGCATCGGCGAGCATCTCGAACGCTCGGTGACCAAGAGCGAGCTGGTGTACCTCCTCGTCGCCGCAGACCGTGCGTCGGCCGGGGGCGAGGCACCGTGGCCCGAGATCTACGCCGACTTCTTGCGGTCGGGTGGCTGAGGAGTCACCACGGACACCGCACGCCTCGTCGAGCTCATCGAGTCGAGTGACCTCAATGGCCTGATCAGGTTCATCGATGGCGCAGTGGCTGCCCGCGAATGGGATGGTCTCGAGAAGGTCATCGACCGCTGTGCTGAGGCCGTCACTCGCGGCAAGCAGGTGTGGGCAGCCGCCCACTACGCCGAGTACAGGCTCGCTCTGGATGCGCCAGGTCCTTACGCCGGGAGGGTGGTGTCCGAAGGGGCAGCCGCCGGGACACTCGGACCCCATTGGGAGGTGGCGGCCTCCACGCATGCCTGGGACGAGATCGAGCCTCATCTGACCAATTCTCAATCCAGGGCGATGGTTGCCCACGAACGCGTGTTACGTGGTGAGGTGCTCGACGGCGTGGATGTCGATGCCGCCGTGATCGATCTGCCGCTCCACCTCGAACAGTTCGAGCCTCTGTACCCCGTCGCCGTCTATCGGCCGGACAAGGCGTCGTTTCCCGAGTTGGACAAGGTCGCCATGGAGTGGGTCGACCTCCCGCCGGTCGGGAGTGCAGTCGACGACGAGCACTCGACCGACGCACTGCGCGCCCTGGTCGCGGCGTGGAGCGACGAGTCGAGCGGGCGAGTGGAGGTGACGTGTGTGGAAGGCGGTGCGCTCCACGCCGTGCGAGGAATCGGCCCCCACCGGGCGATGTGGAGCCCTGTCTCGTTCTCCCGCGCGCTGGGAGCCATGCAGTGGGCGGGTGCCTCTGGCGGTGCCTACGGGAGGCGGCGAGGCGGTCCGGTCGGTCGTGCCGGTTCGTGGTGGGCCACGGCGGTCATCCTCGGCCTCGAAGACGACTGGCCGCTCGATCCGGTCGAGCTGAACACTGCCGCAGGACGGTTGGACTGGGCGCTGTGGAGCCCGGGGGACCACGAGGTCGGATGGCAGTTTCACCTGGCGGTCGCCGACCCCGACGAGGGGCTCGCCTGGGCCGTGTCGGCATCTGATGCCGTGTGAGGCCGTCAGAGGTGAGGCATGACCTCGGTGGCGAGCCGCGCCATCACATCGAGTTGGTCCTCGTAGGGGAGCGTCGCGAAATACGACCTGGCGACGATGTCGATCGGGACTTCGAGTCGGGAGCGCATCTCGGTGAGCTGATCCGCGATGTCTGCCCCGGTCCCGACGAGAGCGGCGCTGCGTAATCCGGCCTCGGTGTCCTCATCGAGCGGCGGTATATCGGCGAGACCGGGCCGCGCCGCCGATGCTTCCATGTCTGAGTACTTCCAGCGCATCGCCCAGACGTGATCGCGAGCTTCGGCCCAGGCCGAGTCCGCGTCTTCACCCGGCCACATGACGGCGTAGTAGATCCAGCGGAAGGTCTCAGGGTCGCGACCCACCTTCCTCATCTCGTCGAGGCCCCAGGCGATCTGTTGCTCCAGCTTCTCGGGCGACGCATTGGAGAAGAACCCGTCGGCGAGTCGTGCGGCACGGCGGACCGCGGGCTCGGCCCCGCCACCGATGACGATCGGCACGGGACGGTCGGGTACCGGGCGCACCACGACCTCGGGAAGGTCGTAGATCGGGCCTGGGGCGTGGATCGGCTGTCCGCTCCAGGCCTGGGGAAGGATGTCGAGGATCTCGGACATGGCCCTACCGCGGGTCCGGGTGTCGGCTCCAAACGCTGCGAACTCGACTCCCGACCATCCGAGCCCAAGGCCGAGGGTGAACCGGTCGTTGCTGATCAAGGCGACCGTGGCGGCGTCCTCGGCGAGCCGTAGCGGGTGATGGAGGGGGGCCAACACGACGCCGGTACCGATCTCGATGGTGGATGTCCGCGCCGCCATCGCTGCCGACGTCACGAGCAGCGAAGGCATGTATCCGTCGTCGACGAAGTGGTGCTCCGTGGTCCAGATGCTGCTGAAGCCCAGCCGCTCGGCGTCGGCGGTCAGCTCCAGGGTCTCGGCGTACAGGTCTCGCCAGCCACGTGGGTCGCCGGCGGTTCGTTGTGCCGAGAGCAGCCCAAAGCCCAGCCCCATGAGGTCAGGAAAGCTCGAGTGTCGAGGCCGCGCCTTCGGGATCGTTGACCGCGATCGCGAAGTGCAGACCGTCTGGGGAGGTGTGCATCAGGTACATGGCATCGATGTTCACACCTGATGCGGCGAGGCGTTCGGTGAGAGTGGCGAGAGCGCCAGGACGATTGGGGAGGACCGTGTCGAGTACGGGCCGCTCGTTGAATACGACACTCGCCGCTCTGAGCACCGTTCGCGTGGCGTCGTCGTCGTCGGGCACGAACCGGACGGTTGCCTCGTGGTCCGTGGATGATGCGGCCAGAGCGTCGATGTTGACTCCGGCGTCGGCGAGGCGGCGTGCCAGCACGGCCAGCTGTCCGGGCCGATTGCTCATTGTCACCGTGAACTCGCGCATGCCGTCATCCTACGTGGCGAGGGTGACGATGGTGTCGGGCGGTCGGTCCCGCGTGACGCGGCGCACGATCACGGGAACGACGATGGCGGCGATCATCGCAACCACGACGACGATGGCGATGAGCCGGAGTCGGGCCCGCCGTCGTACCCGCTCGGGGTCCGAGAACTCGTCCTCGCTGGGAATGAAATCATCAGGCTGAAGCACGGCATGAGGGTAGGGCGGCCATCGACAATCGACTATCGACCATCGACTCCCCACACCCTCTGAGGACTGACAACTGTCAACTATTCAATCGAACATATGTTCGATTAGTCTCGCTCCATGACGCGCTATGCCGAGCTGCATTGCCACACCAATTACTCGTTCCTCGATGGTGCCTCCCATCCTCACGAGCTCGTCGAGGTGGCAGCCGAGCTCGGCTACGTCGCGCTGGGAATCTGCGACCACGATGGCTTCCGCGGCGTCGTCCGGACCCATGTGGCGGCTCGCGATGTCGGTCTTCCCGTCGTCTACGGGACCGAGATCGGCATGCCGCGAGATGACATCGACGGCGCCAACGATCCGATTCCTGGCCCGGGCCCGGTGATCCTTCCCGAGGATGCCGATCGACCGCGGCGGGGTCGTGTCCACCGGCTTCACGGATCGAAGCCAACCGATCTCCCCGAGACGGACCATCTCGTCGTCTACGCCGAGGACCCGGTCGGGTACGCCGCACTCAGCCGCTTCGTCACCCGCGGTCAGTTTCGGGGGCGGAAGGACGCCCCCGTGTACGACTACGACGACCTGGACGAAGCCTCGCGACGCGGTCGTCTGTATGCGCTCACCGGCTGCCATCAAGGGGCCGTTCCGAGAGCGGCGGCTCGTGGCGATCTCGAGGGAGCCATCGGTGCCGCCTCCCGTCTCCGCGAGCTTTTCCCCGGCAGGCTCTTCGTGGAGCTGACGCACCATGGCTTGCCCGAGGACGACCTCCGCAACGACGTGCTCGCCGAAGTCGCCGTCCGGCTCCGGCTCCCCATCGTCGCCACCAACAACGTTCACTACGCCCGCCGTCACGATGCCGATCTCTCCGAGGTGCTGGCCGCCATCGGGGGCCGTCGCAGTCTCGATCAGGAAGACGGCTTCCGGCCGGCGACCGATGAGCGCCACCTGAAGACCCCCGCCGCCATGGAACGGCGCTTCACCCGCTATCCGGGAGCCGTGGCGCAGGCCGGTGAGCTGGGTGCCCATCTCGCATTCGACCTCGACCTGCTTGCCCCTGAGCTTCCGGACTTCCCGATGCCGGGAGCCTTCACCACCGAGCAGGAGTATCTCGAAGCCCTCGTCACCGAAGGAGCCCGTGAGGTGTATCCCGGAGGCGGCCCCGACGGCGTGGAGCCGACGGCCCGGGCACGCCTCGACCACGAGCTCGGTGTCATAGAGGACCTCGGGTTCGCCGGGTTCTTCCTGGTGGCGTGGGACATCGTCGAGTTCGCCCGGTCCCAGGACATCTACTGCCAGGTCCGTGGTTCGGGTGCCGACTCGGCGGTGTGTCGGTGCCTCGGACTGACCCGGGTCGACCCGATCCGGCTCCGCCTCCCGTTCGAGCGGTTCCTGTCAGAGGAGCGAGGCCGACCACCGGACATCGACATCGATTTCGAGGCCGAGCGTCGCGAGGAGGTCATCCAGTACGTCTACCGCAGATATGGTCGGGAGAGAGCAGCGATGGTGTCCAACGTCATCACTTATCGGGCCCGGTCGGTCCTCCAGGACGTCGGCAAGGTATTCGGGTTGACCCAGGCACAGGTCAACGGCCTCACCAAGTATCTCGATACCCGTAGTCCCGCAGCCATCCGCGACCTCGTAGATCTGCCTGCCGGGCTCACCGCCGATCTCATCTATGACGTGTGCCACCGTCTCGACGGGTTTCCTCGCCACCTCGGAATCCACTCGGGAGGGATCGTGGTCGCCCGCCGGCCACTGTGGGAGGTGGTCCCCATCGAGTGGGGGCGGATGGAGGACCGCTCGGTGGTGCAGTGGGACAAGGACGACTGCGCCGCGATGGGCATCGTCAAGTTCGACCTCCTGGCGCTCGGTGCCCTCAACGCCATGCACCTGGCGGTCGACACCATTCGCGACGTGCACGGAGTCGACCTCGACCTGGCGATGATCCCCCAGGAACCGGCCATCTACGAGATGCTCACCAAGGCTGACACCGTTGGCGTGTTTCAGGTCGAGTCGCGAGCCCAGATGGCGACGTTGCCGAAGATGAAGCCGAAGACCTTCTACGACCTGGCGATCGAGGTTGCCTTGATCCGGCCTGGACCGATACAGGGCCACTCCGTCCATCCCTTCCTGCGTCGTCGCAACGGGGAGGAGCCGGTCAAGTACCCGCACCCCAGTGCCGCTCCGATTCTCGAGAAGACACTCGGTGTCCCGGTGTTCCAGGAGCAGCTGATGGAGTTGGCGAGGGTGTGTGCGGGCTTCACACCCGGTCAGTCGGATCGACTTCGCCAGGCGATGACGCACAAGCGCTCCGGGGAGGCGATGGAGAAGCTCCGGCTCGAGGTGTACGACGGGATGGCGACGAAGGGGATCACCGGGTCGTCTGCGGACGAGATCTGGGAGAAGCTGCAGGGGTTTGCCTCGTTCGGGTTTCCCGAGAGCCACTCGGTCTCGTTCGCCTACATCGTGTATGCGACGTCGTGGCTCAAGTACCACTGGCCGACCGAGTTCTTCTGCGGTCTTCTCAACGCCCAGCCGATGGGCTTCTACACGCCCAACTCGCTCATCCAGGACGCCGGTCATCACGGTGTGGTCACGCTCCCGCCGGATGTCAACGAGTCTGCGTTCGATTGCACCGTCGAGTTGCTCGATGCAGATCCCGACGATGTCGAGAGCTACTACGACATGACCTGGAGGCGGGGGAGGGGGCCCCTCGCCGAGCCGGTGCGTCAGGCGGTCGCGCTCAGGGTCGGCTTGCGGTATGTCCGCAACCTCGGCGACGCCGAGATCGTCAGGATCGAGGCCGCTCGCCTGGTGGGGGGACAATTCACCTCCCCGGAGGATCTCGCGCAGCGAACCGGTATCCCGGTCGATGGGCTCGAGGGGCTGGCGGCTTCGGGTGCCCTCGCCTCGCTGGGGATGGCGAGACGTGAGGGTCTCTGGGCGGCCGGTGCGCTCGCCGAGACCGGCCCGGATCGGCTGCCACTGGTGGCAGGGGCTACGCCGCCCGCCCTTCCCGAGATGTCCTCACACGATGCGATGCAGGCGGATCTCTGGTCGACGGGCATCACCGTCACCCATCCGGTGTCGTTCGTGAGACACCATCTCACCGAGGCGGGATGCGAGGACATAGCCACCGCACTCGGACGACAGAAACACGGGGTGAGGGCACGAATCGGTGGGGTCATCACCCACCGCCAGCGCCCCGGCACCGCCAACGGGGTTCGTTTCCTGAACCTCGAAGACGAGACCGGGCTCCTCAATGTCGTGGTGTTGCCACCGATATGGGATGCCAACTACGAGGTGGCTCGCAAGGCGATCGGGGTCGTCATCGAGGGAGTGCTCGAGTATCGAGACGGAGTCACCAACTTCGTCGCCCATCGGTTCGTCGAGTGGCCGATGACCCCCGGGGGATGGAGATCGCGCGA
>JABDIW010000229.1 GCA_013003515.1 Acidimicrobiia bacterium | reverse complement strand
GCGCCATCGTCACCGAGATCTCGAGCACCATCGTCCACAGCCGGATGGCGTGGCGGTAGGCGTCGATGTCGAACACGCCGGTCTCGTCGTCGTAGAACTTCACCAGGTTCAAGCTGGCGAGGTTGCACGCCGTGTTGTCCAGGAACACGTACTCAGAGCACGGGTTGGTGGCGCGGATCTTCCCGCCGGCGGGGCAGGTATGCCACTCCTGGATGGTCGTGTCGAACTGGACACCGGGGTCGGCGCACGCCCAGGCGGCTTCGGCGATGGTGTCCCACAGCTCACGGGCCTTGACGGTCTTCATGGTGGCGCCGTCGTAGCGACGGGTGAGGTTCCACTCGTCGTCGTCGGCGACGGCCTGGAGGAACTCGTTGGAGACCCGCACCGAGTTGTTCGAGTTCTGGCCCGAGACGGTGGCGTAGCCCTCGCCGTTGAAGTCGGACGAGTAGCCGGCCGCGACGAGTGCCCGGACCTTGTCCTCTTCTTCGACCTTCCAGTTGATGAAGGCTTCGATGTCTGGATGGTCGACGTCGAGGATGACCATCTTGGCGGCGCGCCGTGTGGTGCCACCCGACTTGATGGCTCCGGCGGCCCGGTCGCCGACCTTGAGGAACGACATCAGACCGGATGACTTGCCGCCACCCGAGAGCGGCTCGCCCTCGGCGCGGACGTTGGAGAAGTTGGAGCCGGTGCCCGACCCGAACTTGAACAGGCGAGCTTCGCGGACCCACAGGTCCATGATCCCGCCGGGGTTGACCAGGTCGTCGTCGACTGCCTGGATGAAACAGGCGTGGGGAGCAGGGCGGGAGTACGAGTCGGGCGAGGCGACCATCTCTTCGGTGTCGGGATCGACGAACCAGAAGCCCTGCTCGGGACCGGTGATTCCGTAGGAATGGTGGAGGCCGGTGTTGAACCACTGCGGAGAGTTCGGTGAGCCCATCTGATGGAGGAGCATGAAGGTGAGCTCGTCTTCGAACACGTCGGCGTCTTGGGCTGAGGCGAAGTAGTCGTGGTCCTCACCCCAGGCGCGCCAGGTGGCGGCGAGGCGGCCGATGGTCTGACGGGCGGAGCGCTCGGGTCCGAGAACCGGCTCGTCGGCGTCGTCGAGGATCGGGTTGCCGGCGTCGTCGAGCTCGGGAACACCCGCCTTGCGGAAGTACTTCGACACGATGATGTCGGCTGCGACCTGTGACCAGGCCGCCGGGACTTCGGCCCCGACCATCTCGAACACCACCGAACCATCCGGGTTGGTGATCCTCGAATCCTTCGTGGTCCACTCCACCGTGTCGAAAGGGTCGGTGACCCCGTCAGTGAAGCGGCGCTCGATCCGCAGGCCCTCGCTCATGCAATCTCCTCCAAGTCCGTAGCCGTGCTCGAAGCACGACCCCTCCGTATGCGTGGACCCAGCGCTTGAAACGGTCCCCTCGGCCTGACGGCCCGCCCGCTCTCCCGATCTGGATCAGACCAGGAAGTTGTCCACATGTTTTCCACCACCTACAACATCTTGGGGTAGGGAAGTGAGGTAGCCCCTAGATATTGCGTGCGGACGCCAGAGTGTAATCCCACGCATGTAATTACGTCAAGCGTATTCGACGCGCCGGTCCGGCGTTGTTGTCACCGGGGGAAGCTCCCTGATTTGTAGCCGCTCCCCCGCTGCCCCGGCAAGGCAAACCGCTGGTTGATTTTCGCGACGGCCGGGATTTGTTTCGCGTTTCGCTCACGATCGACGAGGTGGTCGCCGATTGAGCCGAGATGGCCCAGAATGGCGACATGCGCCGACTCGCCCTGCTCCTCACGATCGTGCTGATCGCCGCCGCCTGTGGCGGCGACACGACGCCGTCATCGACCACCACCACCCGGGTCGCCACCACCAGCTCGGTGCCGTTGATCGCCGAGACGTCATGGCGACAGTCGGCCGTACTGGGTAGCGACGCCCGGGGCCTGCTGTACGGGGTCGCCGCAGCCGGCCAGATCTTCGGGCCCTCCCACGCCGGAGCCGTCGCCGTTGGTAACGAGGATTTCGCCGAAGACCCCAACAACGTCGATGCGACGACCATCGAGGTGCCGACGATCTGGACCTCGCGCGATGGAGGGAGTTGGGATCGGCACCCGCATGACGACGACCTGTTCCCC
>JABDIW010000180.1 GCA_013003515.1 Acidimicrobiia bacterium | reverse complement strand
AGTCGGTCGTGATCGGTCGCCCCCAGGTTGACGATGACCATGGGGTGACCGGCGGCGACGACGTCGAGCGGCACGAAAGCCGCCGGGTAGACGGACAGGGTCGAGCCGATGACGAGCACACCGTCGGCGTTGGCGGCCATGGCGTTGGCGCGTGCCATCTCCGCCGTGGGCAGCGGTTCGCCGAACAACACAACGCCGGGCTTGACGATCCCGTCGCATCGCACACACTGTGGATCTCGTTCGCCGTCCTCCCATCGCGAGCGAACCTCGCCCATCTGCTCGACGTGGCCGCATCCCACGCACTCGGCGACTCGGGAGGACCCGTGGAGCTCGACGACGCTGTCGGGCTCGAGGCCGGCGGCATGGTGAAGCCCGTCGATGTTCTGGGTGACGACGCCGAGGGCGGGGCCGCGTCGAACCAGGTCGGTGACTCCGCGATGTGCGGCGTTGGGCTCGGCACCGAACACTCCGGAGGAGAAGCGGCGCTCCCAATCCCGCACCCGGTGCTCCGATGATCCGAGGAAGCGTTCGATCGTGAAGTCGGCAGGGTCGACCTTGGTCCACACGCCCTCAGGACCGCGGAAGTCGGGAATCCCCGACTCCGTGGAGATCCCGGCCCCCGTGAACACGAGAAGCCGCTGGCTGTGGGCGAGCACCGAGATGGCAGTGTCGAGCGATGCAGTCATTGGAACGAGTTTGGCAGAGACACAAGTTGTCAGTTGCCAGTCGTCAGTCGTCAGTCCCCCAAGTCGCCGGTCGCCGGTCGCCGGTCGTCAGTCCCTAGTCCCTAGTCCCTAGTCCTGAGAACTTCTGCGAAACCATCTACTTGTATATAACTGTTGCTGTTTGCTACAAATGGGCTATGTCCGATCCGTATCCGATCTTGCGGCCGACGGCCCGGGTCCGCCCATTCATTTCTCCTGTCGAGTGGCCGGGAGACGGGTTTCTCCCCGAGGACCCCTATGTCCGCCGGTACTGGACGGCCACGGTCGGGCCGGGTGCCGTCGCCGAGCTGATCAAATGCGCCATCGCAGCCCGGCGGGGGCACTCGGTGAAGGTGCCGCTGAACCTGGCGATCCTGGTCGCCGAGGGGCTGATGACGGTTCGAGGGGGAAACCTGGCGGTTCGCACCAGGATCCCGGCCCTCAACGATGCTCAGCAGCGGCGCTTGCCACCACCGATCAGGCGTGAGCACTCCGAGGGTGGCTACTCGACATGCCAGGGAACTGCCTCTCCGGTCTGGACATCCCACAGCGCGGCGTAGATCCCCCCGGAGTCGATGAGCTCCTCGTGAGTGCCGACTTCGGAGATCCGGCCGGCATCGAGGACGTAGATCCGGTCGGCGTGACGGATGGTCGACAGCCGGTGGGCGATGACCACGGTCGTGCGGTCGACGGAGATCCGTTCCAGTGACCGCTGGATGGCGGCCTCGGTCTCGTTGTCGACGGAGGAGGTCGCCTCATCCAGGATGAGCACCGGCGGATCGACGAGCACCGCTCGTGCCAGCGAGATCCGCTGCCGCTGCCCGCCGGACAGCTTCTGGCCACGTTCCCCGACGATGGTGTCGTATCTCTCTGGCAGCTCCATGATGAAGTCGTGGGCCTCGGCGACCCGGGTGGCTGCCTCGATCTCCTCCTGGGTGGCGCCGGGGGCCCCGTAGGCAACGTTGTCGCGGACGGTTCCGTGGAACAAGAACACGTCCTGAGAGACGAGACCCATCGCATTGCGCAGGTCACGGAGGTCGAGGTCGCGGACATCGGTCCCATCGAATCTCACAGAACCGCTGGTCACGTCGTAGAAGCGCAACAGCAGTTTGATGAGCGTCGTCTTTCCCGAGCCCGTGGCTCCAACGAACGCCGTCGTGGCACCCTCGGCGATCTCGATGTCGATGGCCTCGAGTACCGGGAACCCGGGCCGGTAGGCGAACCCAACGTCTCGCATTTCGATCTGGCCCCTCGCTCCCTCCAGCGGGACTTCGCCCGACGTGATCGCCGGTTGCCTGTCGAGCAGGTCGAGAATCCTGTTCGTGGATGCCATGGCCCGCTGATAGAGGTCGAAGGTCTGCCCGAGCCGGGTCAACGGCCAGAGCAGACGCTGGGTGAGGAAGACCATCACTGAATAGGAGCCCACCGCCAGCGTGCCGTCGAGCGCCTGAAATCCGCCAAACACCAGCGTGGCGGTGAAGCCGGTGAGGATCACGATCCGGATCAAGGGCGAAAAAGCCGAGCTCAGTGTGATCGCCCGCCGGTTGGCGGTCCGATATGCATCGCTCTCGTGTCCGATCCTGTCGACTTCGCGCCGCTCTGCCGTGAACGACTTGATGGTGGCGATGCCGCCGATGTTGTTGCCGAGCTGACCGGCGAGGAGACCAGCCTGGTCTCGCACGTCGGCGTATCGAGGCTCCATGCGCCGTTGGAAGCGCAGCGACCCCCACAGGATCAGCGGGATCGGGAGGAATGCCATCCAGGCGATCTCGGGGGCGAGGAGGAAGAAGGCAAACCCCACCAGGACCACGGTCGTCAGCACCTGGAGCACTTCGTTGGCGCCACCGTCGAGGAAGCGCTCGAGCTGGTTGACGTCATCGTTGAGGATCGCCAGCAGGTCGCCTGTCGTCTGGTCTTCGAAGAACCCGAGCTCGAGACCCTGGACGTGGGCATACGCGTCCATGCGGAGGTCGTGCTGGATCGACTGAGCGAGGTTGCGCCACTCGATCTGCCACAGGTACTCGAACAGTGATTCCAGGGCCCAGATCCCGAACGTGACCAGAGCGAGGACGAGGACCTGGGTGCGCGGGGTGTCGATACCGAAGTTCGAGAGCAGCGACTCCTCCCGCTGGACGACGATGTCGACGGCCATCCCGATCAACACCGGTGGTGCCAGATCGAACGCCTTGTTCAGCACCGACCACAACGAAGCGCGGAAGATACGGGGCCGGTGGTCGGTGGCGTAGTGCCACAGTCGAAGCAGCGGTGGTGAGCTCACCGGAGCACGCTACCGCTCTTCGAGTCGTTGGCTACGGAGGCGGCGGTGGGACACCGACGATGATGGATATCACCGATTCGTCGAGAACCAGCTCATCGACAGCCGGTGTCGTCGCCACGATCTTGCCCCACAGCAGCGGATCGGAGGTCGGTGCCTCCACCCGGACCCACGTGATGCGGAGGTTGGTCTCCTCGGCGAACGCAGTCACCAATCCCTCGATCTCTGCGTCGGCAGCCCCGATCCAGTCCGGCATCGGCGCCTCTGGCGGCAGACCCGACGACAGCTCGATGGTCACCTCACGTCCCTGGCGGATCGTGGTGCCCGGCGCCGGAGTCTGGGACAGGAATGTGCCCTCCGGTTCGATCGAGTTCACCAACTCGATGACCGGGTTGAGACCGGCGTGGAGGATCAGCGACTCGATCTCCTTCTGGCGCTCCTCGAGGTTTCGCAGATCCTCGATCCCCTCCATGGCCAGGACATCGGGGACCTCGGTGTTGGGGACAGCGAAGTAGGCGGACGTTCCCGGCGGGTCGTCGGGGAAGTCCTCGACGGGGAGGTTCTCGGTCACCCCGAGCATGAACTGCTTCCAGATCGGTGCGGCGAGTCGGCCGCCATACGCCCGGGTGATGGGGAACTCGCGCTGGTTGAGGTCGTCCCACACGACGAAATTCACCATCTCCACCTGGGCGTCCGGGTAACCGACCCACACCGCTGTCGTGTACTGCGGGATGAACCCGACGAACCACACGTCTCGGAAGTTCTGGGCGGTCCCCGTCTTGCCGGCCTGGGGACGGTCGATGTCGGCACGCGGGGCGGTACCGGAGCCGGAGACCACCTTCTCGAGGGTCTTGACGACTGCGGCCATCATCGCCTCGTCGAAGACCTGGTCCCGCTGCGGGGTGTGCTCGTAGATGAGGTTGCCCTCGTTGTCCTCGATGCGCTCGATGATGTGCTTCTCGGCCCGCTCACCGAAGTTGGCGATGGTCGAGTATCCAGCGGCCATGTCGATGGGCGACACCTCCTGGGTGCCGAGGGCGATCGACAGAACGGGGTTGAGGCTGGACTCGACGCCGGCTCGCTGGGCGACCTCGACGATCTGCTCGGGCCCTACGGCCTGGGACACCTGGGCGTAGACGGTGTTGGTCGAGGTGTAGGTGGCCACCTCGAGGGTCCGTAGGCCCTTGCCTCCACCACCGGCGTTGCGAACGGTCCAGATATCACCTTGAGGGGAGCACGGGAAACCGCAGTCGATCTCCTGGGGGCTGGTTGCGTCCCAGTAGGAACCGAGCGTGATCGGCTGGTTGTCCTGTCCCCCGTATTCCAGCCCGGCGATGAGCGCAAAGGGCTTGAAGCTGGAACCCGCCTGGCGTTGGCCTTTGGTGGCGAGGTCGTAGGGCCGCTGGCCCGAATCGACGTCTTCGCCGAACTCGAGACCACCGGCCATCACCTTGATGGCGCCGGTGTCGTTGTCGATCATGGCGATCGAGCCCGTTGGCACGTTCTCCCAATCGGCGGGGAACCAGGCACGGAGAATGCGTTCCGCCTCAACCTGGAGGGCGTAATCGACAGTCACTGTGATCTTGAGGCCACCACCGCCCTCGCACTCGGTGTCCTCGGCAGGGCATCCAAATACGCGCTGGAACCGCTCGGCGTACGTGTCGCCGAGGTTGAACTCCGAGCTGTTGAGGATCTCCTCACGGGCTGCGATGAGGACCTCGGGGGCAAGCTCCTCGGCGTCGACGTCGTCCGCCACCCGCAGCGGCTCGCGGCGGGCCGCCGTTGCCTCGGCGGACGTGATGTAGCCGTTGGCCTCCATCTGGG
>JABDIW010000168.1 GCA_013003515.1 Acidimicrobiia bacterium | reverse complement strand
CATCCCGGGCGCGGTGCCCATCGAGACGTTCGACATGCCGCGCCAGGCGGTGCTGCTGTTCGGACAGGAGGGCCCGGGCCTGTCCGAGGAGGCGATCGCAGCGACCAGCTCCGTCGTGGAGATCACCCAATACGGATCCACCCGGTCCATCAACGTGGGAGTAGCCTCCGGTATCGCGATGCATTCGTGGATGCGGCGCCACGCCAACGCTATCTAGCCTCGCCTCATGAACCTTCCTGGCGGTCATCACCTCGTCAAGGCCCTCACCCGTCACGGCGTCGACACGCTGTTCACGCTGTCCGGCGGCCACGTCTTCCCCATCTTCGACGGAGCTGTGAAAGAGGGAGTCCGGCTCCTCGATGTCAGACACGAGCAAACGGCTGCTTTTGCCGCAGAGGCGGTGGGCAAGCTGACGGGCGAACCGGGCGTGGCAGTCGTGACCGCGGGCCCCGGCGTCACCAACACCGTGTCGGCCGTCACCGCGGCCTTCGAGAACGGCTCGCCACTCATGGTCGTGGGCGGGAGGGCTCCCGCATTCCGCTGGGGGCAGGGAAGCCTTCAGGAGTTCGACCACGTCCCTCTCATGGCACCGATCACCAAGAGCGCCCACACCGTGACGTCTGTTGCCGACACCGTCGATATGGTCGACTCGGCCTGGACGACTGCCACTACACCCAAACAAGGTCCGGTGTTCATCGACGCCGGTGTCGACGTTCAGGTGAGCCCTGCAGAACTCGACTATCCGGAGCTCCAGACCCGGGCGCTCGAGGCCGCACCTCTGGAAGACATCGAAGCACTTGCAGAGCTGATCGACCGGTCGCGACGTCCTGTCATCGTGGCAGGGAGCGCCGTCCAGCTTGCCGGCGCCCATCGCCAGGTCCGGCGACTCGCCGAGGCGGCCTCGATTCCGATGTTCGCCAATGGCCTGGGCCGGGGCACCCTTCCCGCCGACCACCCGCTCTCCTTCTCCCGAGCTCGGTCGGTGGCGTTCAAGACAGCCGACCTCGTCGTGGTCGTTGGCACACCGCTCGACTTTCGGCTCGGTTTCGGCCAGTTCGGAGACGCTGCGGTGGCCCACGTCGTAGACCATGGCGACGGGTTGGCTTCGCATGTCGACTTGGCTGTAGGGCTCATGGGCGATCTGACGCCGACCCTCGAAACTCTGGCCGCGGCCGTGACCCGAACCGATCGGTCCGATTGGATCGAGACTCTCCGCCAGTCAGAGATCGACAAGCGGACCGAGGACAGAGACCAGATGTCCACGACAGGGTCGCCCATCCACCCGGCTCGCCTGTACGGGGAGCTCCTGCCCTACCTTGATGACAAGACAGTCGTGATCGGCGATGGCGGCGACTTCGTCAGCTACGCCGGACGTTTCGTCGACGCCCCCCTCCCCGGCCGTTGGCTCGATCCTGGCCCGTTCGGTTGCCTCGGCTCTGGATTCGGATACGCCATTGGCGCATCGGTCGCACAACCCGACTGTCGCATCGTCGTCCTCGCCGGTGATGGGGCCTTCGGATTCGCCGGCATCGAGATCGACACGCTGGTCCGGCACGGCATCGACGTCACGGTCGTCATTGGCAACAACGGGATCTGGGGGCTGGAGAAGCACCCGATGCGCGCCTTCTACGGCTACGACGTGGTCGCCGACCTGCAAGAGGGATGCCGTTACGACCAGATGGCGCAGGCACTCGGCGCCAAGGGCACCCTCGTCGCCGAGCCCGAGACGCTGAGCCCTACCTTCGACGACGCCTTCTCGACAGGCGGGGTGTCTGTGATCAACGTCCTCACCGATCCGACGGTTGCGTATCCCCGTTCTGCCAACCTGATGTGAGTACCGATGCCCCCGCAGCGTTCCTAGAGTCACCCACAGCCGACCGAAGAGAGCCATGAAACGACCACTCACACTCGCCCTGGTGGCGCTCGCCCTCATCGCATCTGCGTGCGGTGGAGACGCCGAGCCCGAGCAGACCTCGATCACTGCCGGGGCCCTGCCACTGGTCGATTTCGCCCCGCTGTTCTACGCGGATCAGCAGGGGTATTTCACCGAGGAAGGCCTCGATGTCACAGTCGAGGTCGTCCAGGGAGGCCCGGTGGCGGCCCAGCTGCTCCTGGCCGGTGACATCCAGGTCAGCTTCAACAACTGGCTCTCCGTGGCCGCTGCGGTCTCGAATGGGGCGCCTCTCACCGTCGTGGCCAACGGGACATGGCTCGGAGACGGCCAGGGGGGAGTGTGCGTCACAGCCGACTCGCCCATTCAGAGCCTTGCCGATCTTGATGGCCGCACCGTCGCTACCAACACGATTGGCAATGTTGGTGACATCACCATCGAGAACCTCATCGCCGAGCAGGGTCTGGACATTTCGGTGCAGTATGTGGAGGTGGCGTTCCCCGAGATCATT
>JABDIW010000044.1 GCA_013003515.1 Acidimicrobiia bacterium | reverse complement strand
CGAGGGTCTCGAGCTGATCGATGGCAGCGGGACGTTGCAGGTCCGCCGCGACCAACACCGGCCGTTTGCCCCTGGCTTTGAGCGACGCTGCCAGCTTCGCCGATGACGTCGTCTTGCCGGACCCTTGAAGCCCGACCATCAGGATCACCTGCGGCGGGGCGGCGGGACGGTTGAGAGGCACGGACGACGCACCGAGGGTCGTGATCAGCTCCTCATGGACGATCTTGATGACCTGCTGACCCGGGGTGAGGCTCTTGGTGACCTCGGAACCGACAGCCCGTTCTCTGACCCTGGCGAGGAGGTTCTTGGTGACGCCGAGATTGACGTCGGCCTCCAGCAACGCGAGGCGGACTTCGCGCAGTGCCTGGTCTACGTCTTCTTCGCCAAGCCTGCCCTTGCTGCGCAAGCGGCCAAAGACCTCGCCGAGACGGGAGCTGATTGAGTCGAACACGGCCTGCGAGTGTAGAGGCGGGGCGCAGCTTCACTAGCCTGCCGATGGTGAACATCACTGTGATCGACCATCCCCTCACCAGGCATTACCTGACGACTCTTCGCGACGTCGACACCGAGCCGGACGCATTCCGTGCAGCGGCGAGAACGCTCACCTACACACTGCTGATGGAGGCGACCAAGAGCCTCAAACCATCGGAGTTCGAGGTCCAGACCCCGTTGGAGAAAACGACCGGATGGCGAATGAACGACGTCGTCGCCGTTGCCGTATTGCGGGCCGGCCTCGGATTGCTCGAGGCAGTCGAGGACCTGCTCCCCCACGTCAAGATCGGTTTCGCCGGTGTCCAGAGGAACGAGGAGACGGCCGAGCCCGAGGCCTATTACATCAAGTTGCCCGACGTCACCGAGTCCCTCGTCATCGTGCTCGAACCGATGCTCGCCACCGGAGGATCGCTGGCATGGGCCGTCGAGCAGATCAAGGCGGCGGGAGCCACCGACATCTGCGCCCTCTGCGTCGTCGCCGCACCCGATGGGGTGAAGCGAATGCAGGTGGAGCACCCGGACGTCCGCATCGTCGCCGCGTCGCTCGATCGCGAGCTCAACGAGAGCTATTACATCGCGCCAGGCCTCGGTGACATGGGAGACCGCCTCTTCGGGACCCTGTGAAGGACTTCGCCGCAGCCGTCACCGAGGTGTTACGGGCCACAGGTCCCGGAGATGTCGTTTCCTACGGCGAAGTCGCCGCCGAAGCCGGGTTCCCTGGAGCGGCCCGAGCGGTGGGGAACCTGCTGAAGGATCTCGACACCGTCCCCTGGTGGCGGGTCGTGACCACAACAGGACGCCTCGCCCCCGGTCACGAACGGGAGCAAGGCGAGAGATTGCGGTCCGAGGGCGTTCGAGTCGTCGCCGGGCGGGTAGCTAGGTTCGATCCGTGACGATCATCGAGCTCATCGAGCGAAAACGCGACGGCGGCGGCCTGACCGGTGAAGAGATCCGTTGGATCATCACCGAGTACACGGCTGGGTCGATTCCCGACTACCAGATGTCCGCGCTGCTGATGGCGATCTTCCTGCGTGGATTCAACGAGCGGGAGCTCGCAGTGTGGACCGAAGCGATGATGCACTCGGGTGACGTGCTCGACTTCTCACACCTCCCCACGGCGAAGGTGGACAAGCACTCCACAGGAGGTGTCGGCGACAAGGTCTCCATCCCGCTGGCGCCAATCGTCGCGGCCTGCGGTCTCGTCGTTCCGATGATGTCGGGTCGCGGTCTCGGCCACACCGGCGGCACCCTCGACAAACTCGAGTCGATCCCCGGCTTCCGCGCCCGACTCGACCCGGACGAATTCGGGCAGATCCTCGAGCGCCACGGGATGGTCCTCGCCGGGCAGTCCGAGACGCTGGTGCCCGCCGATCGCCTCATCTATGCGTTGCGCGACGCCACCGGAACCGTCCCCTCCATCCCGCTCATCTCCTCTTCGATCATGTCGAAGAAGCTTGCGGAAGACCTCGATGGTCTGGTCCTCGACGTGAAGGTCGGCAAGGGGGCGTTCATGAAACACGAGGCGGGCGCCAGGAAGCTGGCCGAAACCATGGTGGGAATCGGCGCTGCCCATCGCACCCGGGTCGTGGCGATCCTCACCGACATGAGCCAACCACTCGGAACCACCGTCGGGAACGCCCTGGAGATCCACGAGTCCCTCGACGTGCTCGCCGGCAACGGCCCACCGGACACCACTGAGATCGTCTACAAGCTCGGGGCGGAGATGCTGCTCCTCGGCAACCTCGCCCAGACCGAACGCGAGGCCAGGCACATGATGAGAGACGCCGTCGACAGCGGCGCTGCGATGGAACGGTTCTCCGCAGTCATCGAGGCGCAGGGAGGCGACCCGGCTGCACTCATCGACCGCTCACTGCTCCCAGCCGCTCGCGATACGCGTGAGCTCCGCGCGCCACGGGCCGGCTTCATCACCCGGTGCGACGCACTCGACATCGGCACGGCGGCCGTTCGGCTCGGAGCGGGCCGTGCCACCAAGGAAGACGACGTCGATCCTGGCGTCGGCATCATCGTCCATCACAAGGTGGGGGCCGAGGTCGAGGGAGGCGAACCGCTGGCAACCGTCCACTACAACGACGAGCAAACCCTGGAGAACGCGCTGGGGCTGCTGCAGGATGCATGGGAGGTCGCCCCCACGCCTCCGCCCCCGCCCTCGCTGCTGATAGGAGAAGTTCGATGACCTACGAAGCCCTCCAGACCGCCGCCGATCATGTGGCTCGAGAGACCGGGCGAGAGTCGCATGACGCCGGCCTCGTTCTCGGCTCCGGTCTCAGCTCGTATGCGACCACTCTCCCGGACGCCATCGAGCTCTCGTACTCGGACATCCCGGGCTTCCCGACGCCACGGGTCGAGGGGCACTCCGGATCCCTCGTTTCAGCGATGGTCGGCGGTCACCCGGTCCTCGTGTTGGCCGGCCGGGTTCACACGTACGAGGGATGGGAGATGAGCGACGTGGTGTTCGGCGTCCGCACCGCGGCGATGGCCGGTTGCCGGACTGTCATCCTCACCAATGCCGCCGGCGGCGTCGGAGATCACCTTGCCCCGGGCGATCTCGTGGCAATCACCGATCACATCAACGTCACCGGCCGCAACCCGCTCGTCGGCGCCAACGATTCCCGGCTCGGTCCCCGGTTCCCCGACCAGACGAATGTCTATTCGGCCCGAGTCCGCTCCTTGACGGCCGCCGCAGCCCAGGAGACCGGTGTCGCCGTGAAGGAGGGTGTGTATGCGTGGTTTCTGGGACCGACCTACGAGACCCCTGCCGAGATCCGCATGGCGCGCACGCTCGGTGCTGATCTCGTGGGCATGTCGACCGTTCCCGAGGCCATCGCCTTGAGCCACATGGGGGTCGAGGTCGGAGGCATCTCGCTCGTCACCAATCTCGCTGCGGGGATCTCCGACTCACCTCTGAGTCACGACGAGGTCACCGAGACCGCGGCCGCAGCCCGCGACCGGTTCACGGCTCTGCTGGATGCCCTGCTCCCGACGCTCACCCGGTGACGAACGGAGCGTTCCGTGGTGTACCTAGCATGCGATCTGGAGTCAGGTAGAAGGAGTTACACCCCATGAGGATTGCCGTCTGCGCCAAGCAGATACCCGACCCGGCGACGCCGTACGAGCTGGATCCCGAGACCCATTTCGTCGTACGTCCCGAGGAGCAGGTTCTCGACGACACCGACCGGTATGGCATCGAGGTCGCCCTGCAACTGGCAGAGGCCGCCGAGGGAACGGTCACCCTGTTCTCGATGGGCCCCGCCGGGTCCATGCAGGGAATCCGTCAGGCCCTCGCCATGGGCGCCGACAAGGCGGTCGTCATCGACGATGAGGGGCTGCGTGGCTCGGGTGCGCTCACCACTGCCCGGGTCCTGGCTGCGGCCATCGAGAAGGAAGGATTCGATCTCGTGATCGCGGGAACGGAGTCGACCGACGGGTACACCGGGATCGTGCCCCAGCAGATCGCAGAGCTCCTCGATGTCCCCGCCCTGACCTTCGCCAGAGCGTTCTCCCACGACGACGGCAAGCTGCGCATCGAACGCCAGACCGAGGTTGGTTATGACGTGGTCGAGACCGAACCACCGGCGCTGATGACGGTGACGTCAGGTGTGGTCGAGCCTCGCTACCCGACCTTCAAGGGGATCATGCAGGCCAAACAGAAACCAGTCGAGCAAATCACTGCGGCGGAGCTCGGCATCGAAGAGACCGGATCCGTGGCCGCTGGACAGGCGATCACGGCAGTGTCGCCGGTCCCCTCTCGCGAGGCCGGGCTCAAGATCGAAGACGACGGCGAAGGATTCGCCGAGATAGTCAAGATGCTCGAAGAACGGAAGGTGATCTGAATGGCTATCTGGGTATTCAGCTCGGAGGTCGAGGGGGCGCCGTCACCGACGTCGTTGGAACTCTTGACCAAGGCACGGTCGCTCGACACCGATGTCGCCGCCGTGTACCTGGGAACGTCGATCGAGGAGGCAGCAACCGTTCTCGGTGCTCATGGAGCGGCAACGGTGTACCACCTCTCCCCCGCCGGGGCATTGCCGGCAGCCGGTGCCGCCGGTGCTCTTGCCGAACTCGCCTCCGCCGAGTCGCCGCGAGCCATCCTGTTCGGGATGGGTCCGGATGATCGCGACGTGGCCGGCCGGTTCTCGGCCAGAACCGGAACCGCCGTGGTGGCCAACGCAATCGACATCCGGCTCGATGGCGACACGTTGATCGCGTCGAACGAGATCCTCGGTGGGACGGTTCGAGTCGACACCGAGGTCGCCGATCGACCTGGCATCGTCATCGCGCGGCCCAAGGCGTTCACTGCCGAGCCAGGCGATGGCGCGGCCGCCACCGTCACGCCAGTCGCGATGGAAGACGGGCGGGGCACCGTCCTCGAGAGCCACGTGGAGCAGTCGGAGGGACCCGACCTCACGAAAGCCGATGTCGTGGTGTCCGGAGGCCGAGGGCTCGGCGGAGCAGACAAGTTCGAGTTGATCGACAAGGTCGCCGGTCTTCTCGGTGGTGCGGTCGGCGCGACTCGAGCCGTAGTCGACTCGGGCTGGGTTCCCTACTCCCACCAGATCGGCCAGACGGGCAAGACCGTCAAGCCGTCTGTCTACATCGCTGCCGGAATCTCCGGGGCCATGCAGCACGTGGTCGGGATGAAGGACTCGGGCACGATCATCGCGATCAACAAGGACCCGGAGGCGCCGATATTCGGTATCGCCGACCTCGGAATCGTGGGCGACGTCAACACGGTCCTACCGAAGCTGATCGAGGCCCTCGAAGCCCGCTGAGGCGGCTACGCCGGAAGCTGGTGGCCGGAGACCTTCTCGACGTGTGCCAGGCGCTGAGCGGCGATCCTGGTCGGTCCAGGGGCGGGCTCAGGAAGGCTGCCGGCGATCCACCATGCCGCCAGGGCCGCCAGGAATCCGATTCCAGACAGTATGGGTGGCCCGGTCACGATGCCGACGATCACCGAGATCGTTCCGAGGGCGAGCAGCACCCAACCGAAGACCTGAAGGATCCGTCGCCCGGTGGTGTTGCGCCAACCTGTTGTGAGCTCGCGTGTCATCTCGACACGATCGACACCAACGACGGCGGTCTTGAGCACAGTTCCCTCCTCACCGCCACCCTACGTTCGTGGCGATGGAGGTCCAGGGATCGTTTTCGCGGTCAGAGGTGGTCGGGGCCGAACGAGTCCGGCAGTACCTCTTCGAACGGGATCGATCGCACCGCTCCCGGACCGGCTCCGGCAACCACCCTCTTCACCTCGAACTCGACCATCATCTGACGGCAGTTCCCACACGGCATGCATGAGTCGTCGTCGAGACACGCAACGGCCACGGTGTCGATGACACGGGCACCGGCTGCGACGGCGGACCCGATGGCGACCGCCTCGGCGCACAGCGTCGAGGGGTAAGCCGCGTTCTCGACATTGGCACCGGTGAATCGGCGTCCATCCTCGGCGACCACCACCGCGCCGACCCGGTAGTTCGAATACGGGGCGTACGCCCCCTCGGCAGCGGAAAGAGCTTCGGCGTACAGGTCGGCGTCGGTCATTCGGCACCGACCAATGCGTCGACGAACGGCTTGGGGTCGAAGGGAACCAAGTCCTCGACGCCCTCCCCCACTCCAATGAGCTTGACGGGGATATCGAGCTCGCGCTCGATGGCGATGGCCACGCCACCTTTGGCAGTGCCGTCGAGCTTGGTGAGAACGATTCCGGTGACGGCTACGGCCTCCGTGAACGCCCGGGCCTGGGCGAGGGCGTTCTGGCCGGTGGTGCCGTCGATCACGAGAAGGACCTCGTCCAGCTCACCTGCTTCGCGCTTCACGACACGGGCGACTTTCTCCAGCTCGTCCATCAAGTTGGTCTTCGACTGGAGTCGTCCGGCGGTATCCACGATGACGACATCGGCGTCCCGGTCCTTCGCAACCCGGTACGCCTCGAATGCCACCGAGGCTGGGTCGGCTCCCGGATCGCCACTGACGACATCCACCCCGATCCGCTCTGCCCACACCTTCAGCTGCTGGTCGGCCGCGGCCCGGAACGTGTCGGCGGATCCGAGAACGACATCGAGGCCTTCGCCGCGCAGACGGGACGCGAGCTTTCCGATCGACGTCGTCTTCCCCGTGCCATTGACGCCGACGACCAGGTAGGTCGCCGGTCGGTGAGATCGCCCCAGCGAACGATCCCGCTCACCAAAGACCCCAAGCAGCGCGCTCTGCAGCCCCTGGACCGCTTCACCTGCATCGGAGGGGCCGGCGGCCCGCACCGTCTCTACGACCTCTGAGGAGGCGGCAACACCCACGTCGGCAGCGATGAGCACCTCCTCGAGCCCATCCCAGAAGTCGGAGTCGAATCTGGACCTCCCCAGCAGAACCCCGAGTCGATCGCCGATGAGGCTTCGGGTCTTGGCGAGGCGGGCTCGCAGCCCGGCGTCGAGCGTGGGCGAGGGAGTTGAGGGCGCAGGAGCGGTGGCCGTCGGCGGATGATCCCGGCCGCGACTGCGGAGGTAGACCGCCGTGACAGCGACGAGCAACGCCGCGCTGACGACAACGATGAGAAGGAGAAGGAGCGGTTCCACGAGCAGCGGAGTCTACGACGAAGAAACGGGGGCGGCGGTCGAATCGGCTCTCGCCTCGAGCCGCTTGGAGACGACGATCGAGGACTCCGCGGGTTCCATCGTGACCCCGTACAACACGTCCGCCGATTCCATGGTCTGCTGCTGGTGGGTGATGATCACCAGCTGGGTCGACAAGCCCAGACCATCGATGAGACGCAGGAAGCGCCGCAGGTTGGCATCGTCGAGCGCGGCCTCCACCTCGTCCAGTACGTAGAACGGGCTGGGGCGAGCGCGGAACACGGCAAACAGGAACGCCAGCGCAGCCAGTGAACGCTCTCCACCCGACAGCAGCGAGAGCCTGCCGACCTTCTTACCGAGTGGTTGAGCTTCGATCTCAACGCCGCTCTCGAGCGGCCGGTCGGGATCGGTGAGGCGAAGCCCGCCCTTGCCCCCCGGGAACACCAGGCCGAAGTTCTCCTCGTAGAGGCGTGAGATGTCGGCAAACGCCTCGCGGAACGAGATCGCCATCTCGTCGTCGAGCGCTGTGATCACCTTCTTCAACTCCCGCTTCGACTCTTCGAGATCCTCGAGCTGCGTTTCCAGCAGGTCGGTCTGCTCCGCCAGCTCTCGGTATTCGGTGGCAGCGAGCGGGTTGATCGGGCCCATCCTCCTCAGCTGCGCCTCAACGGAGGCGAGACGCTCGGGCAGGTTCTCGTCCTCTGGCAGGTCGGGGCGCGGCGCCTCGAGCGCCGCTGTCTCATCGGAGTCGGCGTCGCGGCGCAGCCCCTCACACGTGGCCTCGTCGCGCACTCGCAGCTCCGCAAGCTCGATCTCGAGGCCAGAGAGTCGTTCGCGGGCCTTGCTGATGGACTCGTCCAGATGCTCGGTCCGGTCATAGGCCTGGGCGAGCTTGCCGTCGGCGATGCCGGCCGTCTCACGCAGGTCGCGCTGGCGGGTGCGCAGAGCTTCCACGTGGCGCCGTGCCTCGTCGACGGTCCTCCCGGCGTGGTCTTCGATGTCTGCGAGCCGGTCGATGACCAGCGGGTCGACCTCGACATCGTCTGGAGCGGCGAGCTCGGTTTCGATGGTGGCGACACGGGCAGTGAGCAGGCGACGCCTCTCTTCGATGCCGGCGGAGGCCGCGGCAGCCTCCTCGCGAAGTTGGCGGGCTTCTTCGCGTCGCCGGGCAACGTCTTCTCGGCGCCGGTGGAGTGCTTCCCATGCCTCGTGGCGCTCCGCCTCTTCTCCTTCGAGATCGGCGATGCGGTCCTGGAGTTGAGACAGACGCTCATCGCGGAGTGCGCCTGCTTCATGAAGGGCCCGGTTGCGCTCTTCCAGCCTCGAGACCTCGTCTTCGGCGGCAGCGATGCTCCTGCCGAAGACAACGAGCGCTTCGGTGGACCCGGCGAGTCGGCTCTCGACCGACTCGAGGGCCTCGGCTGCCTCTCGCTCGGCGTCGTGGGCGTGCTGGAATTCGCGTTGGGCTGTGGTGTGGGCGCTGCGGGCCCTGGCGACATGCCGTTCGGCCTCTTCGATGCCGACTGCTGCGGCCTCGAGGGCGGCCGGTCCGGCACCATCAACGGATGCGAGAACGAAGCCGTCGGCGGCGATGAGGTCTCCCTCGGGTGTGACGGCACGAATGTGGGGCATCTGGTCGACGATGCGAATAGCCGCAGACCAGCCCTCGACGACAACCACGTCTCCGAGCAACGTCTCGGCGAGCCGGCGATCGGCTTCGGCGCCGAGCAGGTCGACGAGCGCCGGAACTCCCCATTGTTTGGCCGCAGCACGGGCCGGCACCTCGGGACCACGGTCGCCGATACCAACGAGGCCGATCCCACCGAGTCCCCGGGATTTGAGATCCTGAACCGCCGAGGCGGCAGCCTCACGGTCCGTCGCCGCCAGTCCGGTGCGCCATGACCCGAGGGCGGCATCCACGGCAACCGCCAGTTCTGGGGGAACGGCCAACCTGGAGACGATGGTGCCGGCGACGCCGTCGAGTTTCAGCGCCGTCTCGGTGGCTTCGGGATCGAGCACGCCGGAGAGGGCGGCTTCGATCGCCTCGTGTCTGGCGAGGGCTCGGGCCAGGTCGACATCGGCTGCGTTGAGAACCGACCTGGCGTTCTCCAGACCGATCTCGGCTTCAGATCTGGTCTTCGCTACCGCCCGATATCGATCGGTGACAGCGCCGGTCTCGGAGTCGAGAGCCTCGATCTGGTCTTGTAGGTCGGCCATCTCGGAGCGTTCATGGTCGAGGCGATCGGTGACGGAGTCGCGGCGTCGCACGATGGACTCCAGCTCGAGCCGATCCCGCTCGGCAGCCGTCTCGAGGGCCCGCAGATCGCCTCGCAGGGTCGCGATGAGCCCTTCGGCCGGCATCTGAAGCTGCTCGGCCAGTGCTCGCTCTTCGTCCTCGAGGGCGCGGAGGAGGACCCCGCGGCGCTCGGCCAGCGCCTCGGCCTCGCCGCTCTGGGATGCGGCTTCCGTGAGCTCCTGGCGGATCGCGGCGAGCTCCTGGTCGAGGTCTGATCGTCGGGCGGCCGCGCCCTCGTGGCGGTCGCTCAGAGAACGGCGCCGCTCCCGAGCGATGCCACTGATTCTCTGGAGTCGTTCGATCACGGTCTCGAGTCGCGCTGCAGCGGCGGTGTCGCGTTCCAGCGCCTTGCCAACCTCTCCGGCCTCGCCGCGGAGGCTCTCCAGTTGCTCGGCGAGCTCCGCTCTCTCGGCTACTTCCGCCTGGAACCTGGTCTCGAGGTCATCGTGCTCGGTTCCCGCCGTTGCGATGCGGGAGCGGATCCGGCGCAGGTCCTCGCCACCCAGCCAGAGACGGAGGGATCGCGCTTCGGCGCGCACTGCGTCGTATCGCTCTGCAGCGTTGGCCTGACGCTTGAGCGGGCGAAGTCGTCGCTGGCTCTGTGTGAACAGGTCACGCAACCGGTCGATGTCGATGCCGGTCTTCTCCAGCCGCCGCAGGGCTCGATCTCGCCTGCTGCGGTGCTTGGTGATGCCGGCCGCCTCTTCGATGACCAGGCGGTGTTCATCGGCGCGGGCATTGAGAATCTCACCGATCTGACCCTGTCCGACCAGAACGTGCTGATGTCTGCCGACACCGCCGTCGGACAACAGCTCCTGGATGTCGAGAAGCCGGCACGGGGTTCCGTTGATCTCGTACTCGGAGGTGCCGTCGCGATAGAGGCGGCGGGTGATGGTGACCTCGGGAAGCTCGATGGGGAGGAAGTTGTCGGCGTTGTCGAACGTGAGGTTCACCTCCGCCCGCTGCATCGCGGGACGGGTTGCGGTTCCGGCGAAGATCACGTCGCCCATCGACTCGGTTCGCAGCGACTTGGTGGCCTGCGTGCCCATCACCCAGGCGAGCGCATCCAGGAGGTTCGACTTACCCGAGCCATTGGGGCCGACGACGACGTTGACACCCGAGTCGAAGTGGAGACGGGTGCGGTCGGCGAACGACTTGAAACCGACGAGCGAAAGGGTCCTGAGTTGCACGGTCCAGGGAGCTTACCAGTGCGAATTACACGGGTGAGATTCTTCAGAAACGGCCGTCATGATTGACATTGTGGACACCAGAACGACGACCGCTGGCGAATGACGTCGCGATGGATCATGCCCCCGCAGCGCCGGCAGGGCTCGTCCTCCCTTCCGTACACCGCAAGCCGTGAGGCGAACTCGCCTGCCCGTCCGTCAGGGAGGAGATAGGCGAGGTCATCGAGCGACGTGCCGCCCCAGCGCAACCCCGCCTCCAGAGACCGCTTGATGCCCCCGCGAAGTACCTTCAGGTCGTCGATGCTCAGACGTCCCCCGGGGCGGTGCGGCGAGATGCGGGCCCGATGGAGGGACTCGTCGGCGTAGATGTTGCCAACGCCGGCGATGAGCGCTTGATCGAGAAGCAGTGCCTTGATGGGCGCGGTCCTCCCCGACAGGGCCTCTGCGATTCGGGCGGTTCGCGGCAAATCGTCGAGGGCATCCGGCCCGAGGTGCCCCGTGACCAGCATTTCCAGCTCTTCTGGCAGGTATGCGCTGACGAAACCGAAAGTCCTCGGGTCGACGAGGCGGAATTCGGTCCCGTCGTCGAACGTCACGACGACGTTGGTGTGTGCAGGCTCGACGGTTCCCACGGGGACATGGCTGACACGACCAGACATGCCCAGGTGAGTCACCCAGGTGATGTCGCCGACGAGGCGGGCGAGGAGGAACTTGCCGTGCCGTTCCCACCGCTCCAGCCGCCTGTTGCGAAGACGATCGGCGAACTCGGAGGGACGGGGCTGGCGACGAAGCATCCGATCACGACGCACATCGACGGCCACCACGGTTCGCCCCTCGAGCGGTTCGAGACACCGCCGAGTGGTCTCGACCTCTGGAAGCTCCGGCATCTCAGCCGGCCGACCCGTTCCCGGAGAGAGCCGATGCTGCGGCAGCCTGTTCGGCACGCTTTTTCGACGTGCCCTCGCCTTCACCCAGGACCTCGGCCTCGACGATGACCACGGCGGAGAACACCTTCGAATGCTCGGGGCCGCGCTCCTCCACGACGTATTCGGGGCGGCGGCCCTCTTGCGCCAGACGCTCCTGGAGCCGGGTCTTGTAGTCGCGCTCTCCGGGACTGGAGGCGCGTTCGATGATCAAATCGGCCCAGTGCCCTTCGACGACCTCACGAGCCGCCTGGTATCCCCCGTCGACGTAGACCGCACCGAGGAGGGCCTCGACGACATCCGACAGGATGGACGACTTGTCACGTCCGCCCGTCATCTGCTCGCCCCTCCCCAACAGGAGGGCGGCGGGCACTCCCCATTTCCTGCCGATCGTGGCGAGCGCTGACTCGTTGACTACTGCTGCCCGCACCTTTGCCATCTCTCCCTCGGGGAGGTCCGGGTAGCGGTCGAAGAGGAAGTGGGTCACTGCGAGCTGCAGCACGGCGTCACCGAGGAATTCCAGGCGCTCGTAGGACTCGAGGTCGTTCTCGGCCTCGTGCGAGCGATGAACCGTCGCCATGACGGCCAGCGTCCTGTCGGTGAACTCATGCCCGATCGCATTGGCGACGGAATCGAGCGGGTCCGTCACGCCAGCGCCTCGATACCGGACGTGACGGCGTCGATCAGGCCGTGATCTCCGCCTTCGGCAGCCATCGTG
>JABDIW010000034.1 GCA_013003515.1 Acidimicrobiia bacterium | reverse complement strand
GCTCGTACATCGCCTCCAGCGACCCGTCGACGGCGGCGTAGTTGCGCTCGAGGACGGTCTCACCGAACTTGGCGTAGGTCTTGGCGAAGCCGCCCTTGATGGCTTCGATGGCCTCGTCGGTCGGGATGACCCCCGACAGGGCGAAGAAGCACGTCTGGAGCACGGTGTTGATGCGGCCGCCGAGGCCGGCCTTCTCGGCAACTCCGTGGCCGTCGACGGCGTGGACCTTGAGGCCCTTCTCGATGATCTGCTCCTGGGCGGTCTTGGGAAGCTTGTCCCACAGCTCGTCGGGGCCTTTTCGGGTGTTGATCAGCACGGTGGCCCCTGGCTTCGCCATGCCGAGCACGTTGAGCTTCTCGAGGAAGTCGAACTGGTGGCAGCCGACGAACTCGGCCTCCTTGATCAGATACGTCGACGTGATCGGCTCTGGTGAGAACCGCAGGTGCGACACGGTGATGGCGCCGGACTTCTTCGAGTCGTACACGAAGTAGCCCTGGGCGTGGAGCGGGGTCTCCTCACCGATGATCTTCACGGTGTTCTTGTTGGCGCCGACGGTGCCGTCGGAGCCCAACCCGAAGAACACGGCCCGGAGGCCTTCCTCGGGCTCGGTGGAGAATTCGGAGTCGAACGACAGCGACAGGTGCGATACGTCGTCGTGGATGCCGATGGTGAAGTGGCGGCGGGCGTCGGGCGCAGCCGCCTCCTCGAAGACGGTCTTGACCATCGCCGGCGTGAACTCCTTGGACGACAGTCCGTAGCGACCGCCGATGACGCGGGGCGGGGCCTCCCAGCTGACCCGGCCGTTGGTGGCTTCCTCGACGACCGCGGTGACGACGTCCTGGTAGAGCGGCTCGCCGATCTGGCCAGGCTCCTTGGTGCGGTCGAGGACCGCGATCGTCTTGACGGTCTGGGGCATGGCGGCGACGAGCGCCTCGGCAGAGAATGGGCGATAGAGACGCACCTCGAGGAGGCCGACCTTCTGGCCGTCGGCAACCAGGCGCGAAACGGTCTCGTGGACCGGTCCCGTGCCCGAGCCCATCATCACGATGACCTCTTCGGCCTCGGGGTGGCCGGTGTAGTCGAACAGGTGGTACTGGCGTCCGGTGCGCTCGGCGAGCTTGTCCATCATGCCCTGGACGATGTCGGGGACCGCCGCATAGAACGGGTTGGCGGCCTCACGCGCCTGGAAGAACACGTCGGGGTTCTGGGCGGTGCCTCGCAGCACCGGCTTGTCAGGGTCCATCCGGTTGGATCGATGCCGGAGCACCCCGTCGAGGGGAAGCACGGCAAGCAGGTCCTCGTCGGACAGCGGATGGATCTTGGCTACCTCGTGGGAAGTGCGGAACCCGTCGAAGAAGTGGAGGAACGGGATACGCGACTCGAGGGTGGCGGCATGGGCGATCAGCGCCATGTCGTGCGCTTCCTGCACCGAAGCGGAGGCGAGCATCGCCCACCCGGTGGCACGGGTGGCCATCACGTCGGAGTGGTCACCGAAGATCGACAGGGCGTGAGTGGCAACGGTGCGAGCTGCGACATGGATCACCGAGGGGAGCAACTCGCCGGCGATCTTGTACATGTTGGGGATCATCAGCA
>JABDIW010000031.1 GCA_013003515.1 Acidimicrobiia bacterium | reverse complement strand
CGTCGTAAGCTCGGGCAATGACCACACAACATCTCGCCGTCGAAGCGGCCCGGGAGCATCGAGAGACCCATGCCGCCGAGATCCTCGCCGAGTTCGTCGATCTGCTGTCCCTCCCCAACGTGTCGCGCGATGCCGATGACGTCGCCGCCACCGCTCGTCACGTCACCGCGATGCTCGAGAGCCGCGGAGTGGAGGCCCGGACCGTCCAGCTCGGTGACGCCGCCCCCGTCGTGGTCGGTCACCTCCGGCGTGAAGGCGCTCGATCGACGATCGGCCTCTACGCCCACTACGACGGCCAACCCATCGATCAGCCGGGCTGGCAGGTCGCGCCATTTGCACCCACCCTCGTCACCGGAGTCCTCGGTGAGGGGATAGAGCGACCGCTACCGGAGGGAGGGGAGGAGATCGACCCCGACTGGCGGCTGTACGCCAGATCCGCGTCAGACGACAAGGCACCAGTGCAGGCCATCTGCACGGCGCTCGATGCCCTCGCCGCCGCGGACCTGACTCCGCCGGCGAACATCGTCTTCCTCTTCGAGGGTGAGGAGGAGATCGGCTCTCCGAACCTCCGCACCTATCTCGAAACCCTCACCGAAGAGCTCGCGGCCGATGCCTGGCTCATCTGTGACGGCCCGGTCCACCAGACGCGACGACCCCAGATCGTCTTCGGGTGGCGGGGGATCTCCGAAATCGAGATCACCGCGTACGGCCCGATCCGGCCACTCCACAGCGGGCACTACGGCAACTGGGCACGCAACCCCAACATGCAGCTTGCCCAGCTCATCGCGTCCATGAAGGACGCCGACGGCAACGTGACCATCACCGGCTTCTACGACGACACGGCCGACATCACCGAGGCCGACATCGCTGCCGTTGCAGCATTGCCCGACAACGATGAAGCGATGAGGGCCGAGCTGGGGCTGGCGGCCACCGAGGATGACGGCGCAGCGCATGCGATGCGCATGTTGATGCCATCGCTCAATGTCCGGGGCTTCAGTGGCGGTGGCGTGGGGTTGGAGGCGGCCAACGTCATCCCGACGGAGGCGACCGCCTCGCTGGACATTCGCCTCGCTCCGGGAAACGACCCGGAAGGCATCCTCGACAAGGTCGAGGCACACATCAGGTCCCGGGGCTGGCACATCGTCGACGAGGAGCCCGACCTGGAGACCCGACTCGCCCACCCGCTGGTGGCGAAGGTCCGACGCGAGGCTTCCTACGCCGGCGCCCGCACACGGGTCGACTCTCCGCTGGGTCAGGCACTCTTGGGAGCTGCCGAGATTGCTGCAGGCGAGCCGGTGGTGGCAATGCCGACGCTGGGCGGTTCGGTGCCCGTGCACCACTTCATCGAGGTGCTCGGGGCCGCGGTGGCGATCACCCCATTCGCAAACCATGACAACAATCAGCACGCTGCCAACGAGAACATCCGGCTGGCGAACCTCTGGTACGGCGTCGACCTCATGGCGGCCCTGTTGACGATGGAGCTGGAAGCCGGGACTTAAGCGAGCACCACGAGGTCGTCGCGATGGACGACGGCGCCGCCGATCTCCGAGCTGTGCTTGCCCGCAGCAGCCGACAGGTCTGCCGAGCTCATACCAACGATGCCCTTGGCGACGAGTCGGCCCGAGCGATCCTCGATCTCGACCCCGTCCCAGGCATCGAACGAGCCCCTGACGGAGTGCACGCCAACGGCGAGCAACGAGCGCCCGCCACTGACGAGCGCCGAGACCGCACCGTCATCCACAACCACCGAGCCCGAAGCCGGGAGGCCAAAGGCGATCCACAGCTTCCGTGAAGACAGCTTCGAGTGGTGGGGAGCGACCCAGGTGCCAACGTCTTCTCCATCGACGGCGGCCATCGCAGCATCGGCAGCGGCAGCCGGAGCGATCACCGTGGGGATACCAGACCACGCCGCCATGCGTGCGGCCGCCACCTTTGTCGCCACCCCACCGGAGCCGAGTGGTCCGGCATCACCGTGAAGCAGCTCGTCGAGGATCTCATCGGTGTGACGGACCGCGCTCAGCAACTCGGCTTCATCGTCGAGACGCGGATCCGATGCGTAGAGCCCTGCGGTATCGGTGAGTATCACGAGGAGTTCTGCTCCCACGAGGTGCGAGACGATGGCGGCGAGCCGGTCGTTGTCCCCCAGCCTCAACTCGTCGACGACGACCGTGTCGTTCTCGTTGACGATGGGGACGACGCCGTATCCGAGCAGCCGTTCCAGGGCTTCGCGGGCGTGCAGGTATTGGGGTCGGTTGGCGAGCACGTCCTTCGTGAGGAGTACCTGACCGACGACCCGATCGGACTCAGCGAACGCCGCCGCGTACCGCTCCATCAGCCGTCCTTGACCCACCGCAGCCGCAGCCTGAAGACCCGGGATGTCGGGGGGCCGCTCGGTGAGCCCCAGTGCGGGGAGACCGGCGGCTACGGCGCCTGAGGACACCAGCACTGTGGGCCGGCCGGACTCCCACAGGCCGTTCACCTGGGCGACGGCACGGGCGACGCCGTCGGGATCGAGGCCTCCATCGGGAGTGGCCAACGAGGAGGACCCGACCTTGACCACGACTCGCCCTCCCTGAGACACCGGGGATCTCACTCTTCCTCCTCATCACCAAATGGATCGAACGTGAACACCAGCTCACCGATCCTCACATCGTCGCCAGGCTGGGCACCGGCTTCCCGCAACGCATCCTCGACACCGATACGGGCGAGACGAGTCGCCACGAAGTCCGCGGCCTCGGGGACCGTGAGGTCGGCCAAGTTGATCGCACGCTCTGCAGCGCGTCCCGACACCACCCAGGCGTCGCCCTCGTTCGAGACGACGTACCCGGCGCGCACCGGGCGATGAAGCACGAAGCCGGGCCGGTCCGGAGCCTCGTGCTTGTGTCCCTCCACCGCGTCGGCGATGGCGTGGAGGAGGTCGACCACTCCGTCCCCGGCGATGGCCGAGATGACGAACGCCCCGTCCGGGACGGGTCCGGGATCGGACACGAGGTCGGCTTTGTTGACGGCTACCACCCTGGGTCGCGCCGCGAGGTCCGGCGAGTGTCTCTCCAGTTCGGCCACGAGGATCCGATGCTGCTCTGCCGGAGGAAGCTCCTGGAGCGGACTCGGATCGAGAAGAACGACCAGCACCCTGGCTCGCTCGGCATGACGGAGGAACTCGTGGCCAAGCCCCTTGCCTTCGGCGGCGCCTTCGATGAGCCCGGGGATGTCGGCAAGCACGAACACCCGGTCGGCGACCTCGACAACGCCCAGGTGCGGTTGGAGCGTCGTGAACGGATAGTCGGCGACCTTGGGCTTCGCCGCCGAGACCGACGAGATCAGCGTGCTCTTCCCGGCATTCGGGAAGCCGATGAGAGCGGCATCGGCGACCAGTTTCATCTCGAGCCACACCTCGACCTCGCTGCCGTACTCGCCTTGCTCGGCAAAGGAGGGAGCGCGGCGCCGTTCGTTGACGAACGATGCGTTGCCGCGTCCGCCGCGGCCACCGTGGGCCACGGTGACGCGCTGTCCGGGCTCGACCAGATCGGCCAGCATGGTGCCGTCCCCTTCGGTGACGACGGTTCCCAGAGGCACCGGGATCACCAGGTCGTCTCCGCGGGAGCCGTGACGGAGGTCGCCCTCGCCATGGCTGCCGTCTCCGGCGCGTTGAACCGGGCTTCGTGCGACCTGCAGGAGGGTTGAGACGGAGTCGGTGGCTTCGAGGACGACGTCGCCGCCGGATCCGCCGCTACCGCCTTCGGGCTTGCCGCGAGGCTTGCCGCGCTGTTTCTGGAACGAGGAGACTCCGGCACCTCCCGCGCCTCCGCGGGCAGTCAACCGGACCCGGTCTACGAACACGGCCGGGTGGCCGCTCAGGCTTCGACTGAGACCGAGACGTGGCGACGGCCGCGGCGCTCGCCGTAGGCGACGATGCCATCGATCTTGGCGAACAGGGTGTCATCCCCACCACGCCCGACGTTGTCGCCAGGGTGGATGCGGGTGCCACGCTGCCGGACCAGGACCGAACCGGCCGTCACGAACTGACCGTCAAAGGCCTTGGGACCGAGTCGTTTTGCGTGTGATTCGCGACCGTTCTTCGACGAGCCGCTGGCTTTGGTCTTCGACATCTCTCACTCTTCCTCGGTGGCCGCGGCCTTGGCCCGCGACGCCCTCTTCTTCTTCGGCCCCTGGATCTTCTTGACTTGAATCCTGGTGTACTTCTGGCGATGCCCCTGGCGGCGCCGGTACCCGGTCTTGTTCTTGTACTTGAAGATGTCGACCTTGGGACCGGCAGCGTCACCGACGATCTCGACGGTCACAGCGAGCTTCTCCAGCTCGCTCTTGTCCGAGACCACGGATCCGTCGTCGGAAACGACGAGCAGGGGCGTGAACTCGACCTCGCCCTCGCCGCGAATTCTCTCGACGTCGAGGACATCGCCCTCGTGAACCTTCTGTTGTTTACCGCCGGCGCGGATGATCGCATACATGTGTGGGATTCCTCCGAAGAAGGGCCGTGAGTGTAGCCGGTATGACCGAATCGGGAAAAGGCGATCTCAGCCGGCAGGTGCAGGGATCGGCTTGCCTTCGGTGGCGGCCTCCTCGTAGAGGAGGACTCCCCTGCCGTTGCACTTCTCACAAACCTGGGAAAAGGTCTCGAGCAGCCCGGCCGACACGTTCTTGCGGGTCATCTCCACGAGACCGAGGCTGGAGACCTCGAACACCTGAGTCCTGGTCTTGTCCTTGGCCAGATGCTCGCGAAGCCGATGGAGGACCTTGGCCTGGTTGCCCTCGTTCTCCATGTCGATGAAGTCGATGACGATGATGCCGCCGATGTCACGCAATCGGAGTTGCCTGGCGATCTCCTCGGCGGACTCGAGGTTGTTCTGGTACACCGTCTCTTCGAGGTTGCTGTGGCCGACGAACTTGCCGGTGTTGACGTCGATGACTGTCAGGGCCTCGGTGCGATCGATGACGATGTGCCCGCCCGAGGGGAGCCACACCTTGCGGTCGAGGGCCTTGCGGAGCTGATCCTCGATATGGAACCGCTCGAACACCGGCATGTCGTCCTTGTAGACCTGCACCTTGGCGGCGAGATCCGGCTCGGTGCCCTCGAGGTAGTCGGTGACCTCGCGATGGGTTTCCTTGTCGTCGATGAGCAGGCGACGGAAGTCGTTTGTGAAGTGCTCACGGATGACCCGGATCACAAGAGGCGGTTCCTCATACAGAACCTCTGGTGCATTGGCATTGGCCTCGAGCTTCTCGATGTCCTGCCACACGTCGGCGAGACGGCTGATGTCGGCGGCGATGTCTTCCTCGGACGCCCCCTCGGCAGCAGTGCGGACGATGACTCCCTTGTCCTTGGGGCGGACCTCGTTGACGATGGTGCGCAAACGGCGCCGCTCCTCATCCTCGAGACGGCGCGAGATGCCGCGGACATCGGGATCTGCCGTGAGCACGAGGTAGCGGCCGGCGAGGCTCACGTTGTTCGTGAGACGGGCGCCCTTGTGGCCCATGGCATCTTTCACCACCTGTACGAGGACTGCGTCACCGGGCTTGAGCGCCGCCTCGATCCGCTTGGACTTGCCGGACATGCCCTCGGCGTCGTAGTTGACGTCGCCGGCGTAGAGCACGCCGTTCTTGCCGACACCGAAGTCGACAAACGCCGCCTCCATGCCGGGCAGAACATTGCGCACCTTCCCCAGGTAGATGTTGCCGACGAGGGACTTGCTGTCCTTGCGGGCCACGTAGTGCTCGACGAGGACAGGGCCCTCGAGAATCACGATCTGTGTCTGGTGGGGAAGGGTCCGCACCAGCATCTGCTTGCGTGCGGTCTCGGGTGGTGCGACGACCTCGAGATGACTCGGACGCCTGCGGGCACCGCGTGAGCGGCTCTGTTGGGAACGCTGCTGCTGCGGCTGACGGCGGGATGAACCCCCGCCACCGCGGTTGGAGCGGGAACTCTGACCGCCGGAACGGCGGTTCTGGTTGGAGCGAGCCCGGTTCTGTTGCTGACCGGACTTAGATCGAGACCCCTTCTTGGGGGCCTCCTTCTTGGGAGCGGCCGTGGCCTGGGCGGGGGCTTTTTGGCCCCGCCGGACCACCTGCGGCTTCTTCCGACGGAAGATCGACATTGAAATCCTCTTTCTGGCCAACCTGTGGCTGGCGCGATCGTGCGAAGTGACGCCGCCGCGAAGACAAGGACGGCGTCGACGGGGTGACCGACGCGACAGCGACGAGAGCCGTGAGGATCGTCAGCAGTCGATTCATCGAATACACCCCGGAGAGCTTGCGTGGAACCAGCCTGAGCGGCAGGGGCGGAAGTCGGTGCGGTGACCGGTGTCCGGTACCCGGGCGCCGCCAATCGTGTTCGACTGAGCGACGCGTACTGCGGGTCGTGGTCCCTTCGCGCCCGAGGTTAGCAAACCCTGGACGGCACTCAGAAGGACCGGTGCCAAGGATGTCATCGGCCGTCTTGCAGCCGACCTGAAGCCGGGTCAGGCCGTGGCGACGGTTTCGCCGAGGTCGAGCGGTGGCTGCACGGCCTCACTCGGGTCGTAGCAGCGGCGACACCGGGCCTCGTAGGCGCCGGTGGCACCCAGCAGCACCAGCTCGTCCGATTCGACCACCCGCTGCGTGTGCATGCCCGGACCGCCGCAGCGATGACAGACGGCGAGAGTCTTCATGATGTATTCGGCACGCGTCATCAAGGTTGGGATCGGCTCGAACGGGCGACCCAGGTAGTCGAGGTCGAGGCCGGCGACGATCACTCGCTTCCCTGCGTTGGCCAGGAGCGTGGCGACGTCCAGTAGCCCGTCGTCGAAGAACTGGGCTTCGTCGATGCCGACGACGACGGTGCGGTCCTCGACGGCTCGAAGCAGCTCGTCGGAGTTGGTGACCGGCTCAGCCGTCAGAGTGAGGCGGCTGTGAGAGACGAACTCGCCAACCGCATATCTCGTGTCGACGGCCGGCTTGAACGCCTGGGTGGGCACCCTCGCGATCTGGAATCGCACCAGTCGGCGTATCAGTTCCTCGCTCTTGCCGGAGAACATCGGGCCACAGATGACCTCGATCCAGCCCTGATCCGCCCGTCGATGCATTTGAGGCAGGTTAGTCAGACCGGGGTGAGCCCTGGCCTGGCAGCGGAGACCGCCGCATGTAGATGCCATGGGTGATGCCGAGCCCGGCAGCCATGGCGATCATGGCCGTGCCACCGTGCGAGACGAAGGGCAGCGGCAGACCGGTGACAGGCATGATCTGGAGTGTCATCCCGACATTGACGAACACGTGGAACACGATGACGGCTGCCACCCCGACGGCAACCAGCCGCTGGAACGGCTCCTGCGCGAGCGCCGCCGTCATCAGCAACCGCCACACAATGACTGCGAAGAGCACGAGCACCAGCGCACCGCCGATGAAGCCGAGCTGTTCTCCGACGGCCGTGAAAATGAAGTCGGTCGACTGCTCCGGAACGAAGGTCAGATTGGTCTGGGTGCCTTCGAAGAGCCCGGTCCCGAACATGCCGCCGGCCCCGATGGCGATCCGCGACTGCAAGACGTTGTACCCGGCGGCGGCGGCATCGGCCTCGGGGTCGAGGAATGCCGTGATCCGCTCGAGCTGATAGTTCTGGATGACCTCGAACTGAAAGAGTGCAGCCGTTGCGAAGACGGTGATGAGTGTGAGAGCGGCGATCTGGCGCCAGCTCGCCCCGGCGGCGTACAGCATGATGAGCCCGAGGAACCCGAAGACCAGCATCGTCCCCAGATCGGGCTGGAGGAACACCATCGTCGCCGGGATTCCGACGAGAACGACGGCGCGGATGACGAACAACCAGGACAGTTTGTCCACTGCCTGGGCCAGAAGGGCGGCCAGGCCCAGGATGACGGCGATCTTCGCCAACTCCGAGGGCTGCAACTGGAAGACCCCGAGGTCGAGCCATCGCTGCGACCGGTTCCTGATGGCACCGACGAACTCGACGGCGACAAGGAGCAACAGCGTCCCGACGTAGGCGATCGGTGCCAGCTGATGGAGCATCCGCGGGCCGACCATGGAAGCAGCGAGGAACACGATCACGCCGAGTACGACGAACAGGATCTGCCGCTTCAGCTCGAACGCGGGGTCGATCCCCTGTGCCTCGAGGCGGGGGGCGGATGCCGAGTAGACCATGACGACGCCGAGCCCCATCAGCACCAGCATCGGCACGATCAGGAAGATATCGGGACGCAGCGCCTCCTCGCGGCGGGCTGCCAGAGGAACCGGAGCGGAGCGGGCGTAGGTGGCCATCAGTCCGAAGCCGCTCCGGGGGCGAGCGGCGTGACCGCGTCTGGCCCGTTCACGAGGTACTGGAGGATCTGACGGGCAACCGGCGCGGCGATGCGGCCGCCCGATCCTCCGCGCTCGATCACCACGGTGACGACGTACTCGGGATCATCCATCGGTGTTGCGCCGACGAACCATGCCGTATCCACGACCTTGTCGGGGTCACTCGACTTGATGATCTCCGCCGTCCCCGTCTTCCCCCCGACACTGTTGAGGTTGTCACCGAACTCGACGAATGCCGTGCGGGCGGTACCAGCACCGGAGTTGACGACGAGGCGCATGTCAGCGCGGAGTGCGGCCACCGTCCTGGGATCGAGGTCGACCGAGTTGAGAGCCTCGGGGAAGATCTCCTGGATCACGTCGCCGTTGGCGTCGATCACTGCATCGACGACGCGCGGGCGCCACACGGTGCCACCGTTGAGCATCGCCGAGTAGGCGTTCGCCAATTGCAGAGGCGTCACGGCCACCTCGCCCTGGCCGATCACCATGTTCAACAGGTCGCCACCGGACCAAGGGCCCTCGGCCCGGACCCGTCCGGTGGCAGCGTTCTGCTGTGCCGTGAACCATTCCCGATCTCCGATCAAGCCCCGGAACTCGTTGGGGAGGTCGATGCCGGAACTGCTCCCAAACCCGAATTCTCGAGCCCACTGCTGAAGCATGTCCTCGTCGAAAGAGTCCCCTCGGGTCCCGGACTGCTGCCAGACGTGGAGTGCCAGCTCCCAGAAGTACAGGTCACACGACTGGTGGAGTGCGTCGTGGATGTCGATGGGGCCATGACCCTCCGGCTTCCAGTCTGTGTAGAACTGGGGGCTGCCCTCACGGTTGAAGAACTCGAGACGGCCGTCGCATTCGTAGTCGTCTTCCCCGTCGGTGTGGTAGGCGACCGCATCTTCGGAGGTGAGGGAGAGGTTCCTGGGGAAGACCGTCTCTTCGAGGGCCATCACGTAGGCAACGGACTTGAACGTGGACGCCGGCGCATACCTTCCCTGGATAGCGAAGTTGGTCAGCACCGAGCCGGAGCTGAGCGCTGCCCACTCGTCTTCCGACAGACCGTCGACGAAGATCGCCGGGTCGTATCCGGGAACCGACGCCATCGCCAGAACCGACCCGTCCTTGACGTTCTGGACAACGGCCACCGCTCGCACCGGGCATGTCGGATCCTCCGGGCTTGGTACGCAGTCGCGGCCGGACGGCGAGTCTGCTCGGGCAAGGACCAACCCCTCGGAAAGAGACCGCTCGACGAATGACTGCAGATCGCTGTCCAGAGTGAGCTGGATCGTCGATCCGGGAATCGGAGCCTCCTCACCGAGCAGCCCGATGACATGGCGCTTGGCGTCGACCTGGTACTTGATGGTGCCGGGCACTCCCCGGAGCTGATCGTCGTACTCCAGTTCGACTCCGTTACGGCCGATCCGATCGACTGCCTGCACACCCTCCCGCTGGAGGTCGTCGGCAGTGGGCAGCCCGATGTAGCCGACCACCTGCGCCGCCACGTCACCGAGCGGATAGGTCCGCACCGGGACCGACTCGACGATCACCCCCGGGAACTCGTTTCGATGCTCTACGAGGAACACCGCTTCGTCCTCGGTGAGGTCGTGCTTCAGGTCGAACCGCGACGCTGATCCCTCCTCCTCGAATCGGTCGAGGAGGTCCTGGCTGGGCACCCCCAGGAATGCCGAGAGGCTCTGCGTCAACACTCGCTCCTCCTCGACCGTGACGAGCTGCCGATCGACGATGAGCGTGAGTGAGGGGCGGGTGCCGGCCAGAACGACGCCGTTGCGGTCGACGATGTCGCCTCGGGGTGCCGGGGTCTGGTCGATGTCGATCTGCTGCCTGGCTGCCTGGTCCCGAAACCCGTCGACATCAGTGAGCTGCAAGGTCCACAACCGCAGACCAAGGATGACGAAGAGCGCCGAGAACACGATACCGAGGGCAGCGAGACGTACACCCGGGGTCATATCGCCCACCCTGGCTCGCCAGGCTGTCTGAGCAGCTTCGTTGCCAGGGGCAGCACCGCGCCGGCAATGGCCACGTTGTACACGGCAGGCAAGATGACCTTGATGGCCAGTGCCTGGTCCTGCAGCGTGTCCTGGGCGAAGAGCGTTGCGAGCACCACGAACAACACCATGGCACCGATCGTGAGCAATGCGACACCGCCGGCCACGAGCGGCAGGCCTTCCACCCGATCACGCGTCGCCACCGTCGCATAGGCGACGACCGTCAGCACCAGGGCCCACAGACCCAGCGGCTGGCTCCCGAGAAGATCCTGGAGCAGGCCGCCCGTGAACCCGATCAGGAGGGCGGGCTCCTCGTCGAGATACCGGGTGACGGCTATCACGCTCAACATGACCAGTGCAGGAGACGCTCCGAACGGCTGGATGCGGCCCGGTCCGAACAGGTTGGCCTGGAGGATCACTGCGATGGCCACAAAGCCGAGGGAGATGGCAACCCGACGTCCCATCACAGGTCCCCCTCGGGAATGCCCTCCGGAGGTGTCTCGCCGACCAGGTCACCCTCGGTGATGGTCAGGGGATCCCACCCGATGAGGACGCTGACGAACCGGAGACGCGAGAACTCGTTAGCCGGATCGGCGTCGGCGACGAGCCCGAAGTTGACGCCCGACTCGGCGTCTTCGCTGATCGACGCCACGACGATGTCGGGGGGGGAGGACGAGCCCGTGGTCACCAACCGATCGCCCTCGAACACAGGGAGCCGTTCCCCAGGCATCCTCAGCTTCAACGGTCCGCTCCCCTGCCCGTCGACCCACCCGGTCTCACCGGTTCGCTCGACCCTCACCGCCACGGAGATCGTCGGATCACGGATGAGGGCGACGCGAGCGCTGTCGGAGTCGACCAGGGTCACTCGTCCCACCAACCCCTGGTCCGAAACGACGGGCTGACCGACGACGATCCCGTCTTCGGAGCCCTTGTCGATGAACCGCACGAAATCGAAGTCGGACGTCGAGTTGGCGAAGATCCGCGCCGTCACCGAGGTCAGCTGGGCGGGGGGCTCCAGACCCAGGATGTCC
>JABDIW010000505.1 GCA_013003515.1 Acidimicrobiia bacterium | reverse complement strand
TGAGCACGGGGTTGTCCGAACCCACCGAGAACAACGCCGTGTAGAACGCAGCCAGCAGCAGGATGGTCAGCGGGAAGGCGGCGTTCTGTGCCTCTTCCTGGCGGGATACGAGGGACCCGGCAGCGGCGTAGGCCGTCGCGTAGAACCCGAACCCGAGGAAGAACCACACGAGGGACCAGACGATCGTCGACACCGCCGCGTCGGGCAACGCGGGCAGGTCGATGAACTGACCGACGATCACTGCCATGCCGACGATGGCGATCACCTGCAGGAGTCCCAGCGCCCCGATGCCCATGATCTTGCCGACGAGAAGCCGGTGGGGGCGGATCGCTCCCAGCACCATCTCCACGACTCTGTTGCTCTTTTCCTCCACCACACCGATGAGAATCCACTGTCCGTAGGTGACGATCACCATGAACATGACGATCGCCAGGATGGCGGCGAACCCCTGGTTGCTCTCCCGGTCGTCATCCTCCACGGGAGTCAGATCCGAGATCGGCACTTCAGGCGGTGTCAGCAGCTCGGTGAGCGTCGTCGGGTCGAGGCCCAGGTCCTCGGCTCGCTCGGCGATCACAGACGTGGTGGCGGCCGCTACCAGCAGCGAACGCAGCGTTCCCGGAGTGCCATCGCCAACGACCACCTCGGGCCCGGCGATCAGGGCACCGTCGAAGTCCCCGTTCTCGACACCGATGCCGGCGATGTCGCTCGACACCCGGCTGAAATCGAACCCGATCCCCTGGGGGTCGAGGGCGCCGAGCGTCAGTTCAATGTCGTCCGGCAACCGGGTGTCGATGGCCACCCGATATGGCTGGGCGTCGTCGTCGAAGAAGGTGGGGACCACGAGGAAGGCGATCACCAGAAGCAGGGTGAACCCGGTGGAGAGCTGGAATGCCCGGGAGCGGATGCGCTCGGCGAAGTCGCGGGCAGCGACCAAGGAGATGGCGCGCGTCGGGTTCATTGCCCCACCGCCCTGCGGAACACCTCGGACAGGTTCGGCGGCTCGAACGAGAAGTGGATGACGTCTCCTGCCGCCTCGGCGGCAGCGGCGAGCTTGCTGACGCCGTCGTGGTCGTGGACCTCGACTCTGGCCCGATCGCCATCGCGGTCGATGACCCGGATGCCCTCGAGCTGTTCGATCCAGGCGCCGCCCGAGCCACGCACCTCGACGTCGAGATACCGCACGGGTGAGTCGGCTCGGAGCCGGCGGACCGGCCCATCGAGGACGACCTTGCCACCGTTGATGATGACGACGTCCTCGCACAGATCCTCGACGAGGTCGAGCTGATGGGAGGAGAACATCACTGCGGCGCCGGCATCGGCACGTTCGGCCAGGGCGGCTGCCAGAGATTCGACGCCGAGAGGGTCCAGTCCAGAGAAGGGCTCGTCGAGCACGAGCACCTCGGGATCGTGGACCAATGCCGCGGCGAGCTGCACCCGCTGCTGGTTGCCGTGGGAGAGCTCCTCGAGGCGGTCACGAGCTCGTCCTGCCAGTCCCAGCTCGTCGAGCAGCTTCGCAGATGAGCTGGACGCCTCGGCCCGGTCCATGCCATGGAGCCGTCCGAAGTAGGTGAGCTGGTCGTGGACCTTCATTCGCGGGTAGAGCCCGCGTTGCTCTGGCATGTAGCCAAACCGGAGCCTGGTGATCGGAGTCACCGGCTCGCCTTGCCAGCTCACATTGCCGAAGTCGGGTCGAACGAGCCCGAAGACCGACCGCATCGCCGTCGTCTTCCCGGCCCCGTTGGGGCCGAGGAAGCCGAGGAGCTGGCCGGGTCGGAGCGCAAACGAGCAGCCGTCGAGGGCGACGACGTCGCCAAAGTTCTTGGAGAGACCGGTCAGTTCGAGCACAGCGCAGGACGCTATCAGCTGCGACGTGCCGGTCAGCCGGTCCAGCGGTCCCGGTGGACCACGTCGGACAGATCGCGCCAGCCGCGTTTCAGTGAACCTGACCGCCGGTCGGGAGCCGGGTGGCCGATGGTGATGATGCCGACGATGTGGTACTCGTCGGGGACCCCCAACAAGGCACCGATCTCCGGGGCGGCATGTGCTCCGAGAAACCCTGCCGCCAGGTCCTCGGCGACGGCGGCTACCAGCATGTTCTGCATCGCCGCACCGGCGTCCACCCACCAGTACGGGACCGGCCATTCGATCTCGGTGCCGTCATCGTTGAGTTTGTCGACCTCCTGGTAGCGGCGGTGGTATGCCTGTTCGCTGACGCAGAGGACGATATGGGCGGGAGCCTTCGAGATCCACGGGTCGAGGCCCTTTGCGACGTAGGCGGCCTCGTCCGCGAACTCGGCGATCTGTGATCTCAGGGCCTCGTCGGTGACGATGACCAGGGCGACTCCCTGGGAGAAGCCCGCCGAAGGAGTGCGCCGCCCGGCATCGGCGATGCGATCCAGCGCCTCCGGATCGACCGGCTGATCCGTGTAGTTGCGCACCATGCGGCGCCGCCCCACCGCTTCGTAGAACTCCACGTCTACAGGTCGTCGAGAGCAGTGAGCACCGACTCGACGGCCTTTTTGCCGTCGGCAAAGAGCATCAACGTGTGCTCGTTGTAGAACAGCGGATTGTCGATACCTGCGAAGCCGGGGGAGAGGCTCCGCTTGACCACGATGACGGTGCGGGCCCGATCGACCTCGAGAATCGGCATGCCGTAGATGGCGCTGCCGGCGTCGTCGCGGGCCGACGGGTTGACCACGTCGTTGGCGCCGATGATCAGCACGACGTCGGTCTGCGGGAAGAGCGGGTTCGATTGGTCGAGGTCGGCAAGCTGGTCGTACGGCACGTCTGCCTCGGCGAGCAGCACGTTCATGTGCCCCGGCATACGTCCTGCCACGGGGTGGATGGCGTAGGTGACCTTGACCCCACGCCGCTCCAGCTCGTCGCCGAGCTTGCGCACGACGTGCTGTGCCTGGGCAACGGCCAGGCCGTACCCGGGGACGATGACCGCGGTCTCTGCGTACCCGAGGGCGATTGCGACGTCGTCTGGCGTGGCCCGATTGACCGGTTTCTCGCCGATTTCGGCCGCGTCTGTCGTCCCGCCGAAGCCGCTGAAGAGCACGTTGGCGATGGTGCGGTTCATCGCTTCCGCCATCTGCACCGTCAGGATCAGCCCGGCCGCACCCACCAGGGCACCGCCGATGATGAGCGCCGAGTTGTCGATGACGAATCCGGCGGTCGACGCGGCGACACCCGACATCGAGTTGAGCAGCGAGATCACGACCGGCATGTCGGCGCCACCGATCGGGATCACGGCGAGGATGCCAAGCACCGCGGCGATGCCGGCTGCCACCCAGAACAGAGTGTCGTTGCCTGCAGCGATGCCCCACGCACCGATGCCGATGGCGGCGGCCGCCAGTGCCCCGTTGAGCCAATGCGTGAACGAGTAGACGATCGGCCGGCCGGGCATCAGGCCCTTCAACTTGGCGAAGGCGACGAAGCTGCCCGAGAACGTCACCGTTCCGATCACGACGGCCAACAAGATGGTGATGGCAGTCTCGGCTGCCGGTGACGTGTCCGATATGGCCAGGTCGGCGAGGGCCACCAGCGCGG